>NZ_PSUG01000023.1:0-57780 GCF_002931755.1 Rathayibacter sp. AY2B3
GATGGCCGACCTCGGTGAGCGAGCCGTCGGCGGACGTCGTCCCGTAGACGACCTCGACCGAGACGTCCTCCGGCGAGAGCTCGCCCAGGCGCACGCCCGCCCGCACGGCCAGCCGGTCCCCGCGCTGGGGCACCGCATCGATCCCGCCGGACTCGACAGAGGCCACCGCGACCCCGGGCCAGCCGGCGCGGACCCGCCGCTTCCACGCCGCCAGCTCCTTGGCCGGCTCGAAGTGGTCGGCGGCGACGGCGCGCCCGGCCTCGGCGGCCGGCGAGTAGAGCGCCTCGACGTACTGGCGCACCATCCGCTCGGCGGAGAGCTCCGGCGAGAGGGTCGCGAGGGTGTGCCGGATCGAGCGCACCCACCGCCGGGGCACTCCGTCGTGATCGCGCTCGTAGTAGCGCGGCACCACCTCGGTCTCGAGCAGCTCGTAGAGCGCCTCGGCCTCGAGCGTGTCGCGGGCCTCCGGGTCGAGCGCACGGTCGGAGGAGGGGATCGCCCAGCCGTTCTCGCCGTCGAAGTACTCGTTCCACCAGCCGTCGAGGATCGAGAGGTTGAGCGAGCCGTTGAGCGCCGCCTTCATCCCGGAGGTGCCGCACGCCTCGAGCGGGCGCAGCGGGTTGTTGAGCCAGACGTCGGTGCCCGGGTAGAGCAGCTGGGCCATCGCGATGTCGTAGTCCGGGAGGAAGACGATCCTGCGGCGCACGTCCGGCTCCTGCGCGAAGCGGACGAGCCGCTGGATCAGGCGCTTCCCCTCCTCGTCGGCCGGGTGGGACTTGCCCGCGATGACGATCTGGATCGGGTGCTGCGGGTGGGTGAGCAGCGCTCGCAGCCGCTCGGGGTCGTGGAGCATCAGGGTCAGCCGCTTGTAGGTCGGCACCCGCCGCGCGAAGCCGATGGTGAGCACGTCCGGGTCCAGCAGCTCGTCGAGCCAGGCCGGCGGGAGGCCGCCCGGATTCTGCTCGCGCCAGGAGCGGGCGGCCCGGCGGCGGGCGTCCTGCACCAGCTGCTCCCGCATCGCCCGGCGAGCGGCCCACAGCTCGGTGTCGCCGAGCGCCCCCGAGGCCCAGTCGGCCCGCGTCGTGTCGTCGGTGCCGAGCCGCTCCTCCGCGAGCCGCCGGAGGATCGGATCGGTCCAGGTCGCCGCGTGGACGCCGTTCGTGACCGAGCCGATCGGCACCTCCGCCGTCTCGAAGCCGGGCCAGAGGCTCGAGAACATCGAGCGGCTGACCTCGCCGTGCAGCGTCGAGACGCCGTTGGAGCGCTGCGCGAGCCGCAGGCCCATGTACGCCATGTTGAACGCCGTCCCGGAGTCCCCCGGCTCGGCGCCCAGCGCGAGCACGTCCTCGACCTGCACGCCCGGCAGCAGCTCCGTCGAGAAGTACTCCTCGATCATCCCGCGGTCGAAGCGGTCGATGCCCGCCGGAACCGGAGTGTGCGTGGTGAAGACCGTGCTCGCCCGCACCACCTGGAGAGCCTGATCGAAGTCCAGGCCCGCCCCGATCAGACCGGAGATGCGCTCCAGCCCCTGGAAGCCGGCGTGCCCCTCGTTGGTGTGGAACACCTCCGGAAGGACGCCTCCCGAGACCTCTGCCCAGAGCTCGAGCGCGCGGACCCCGCCGATGCCCAGCAGCAGCTCCTGCAGCAGGCGGTGCTCGCCCCCGCCGCCGTAGAGGCGGTCGGTGACGGAGCGGAGCGAGTCCTCGTTCTCGGGGATGTCGGTGTCGAGCAGGAGGAGGGTCACCCGGCCGACCTCCGCGCGCCAGACCCGGGCGTAGAGCGCGCGGCCCTCGGGGAGCGCCAGCACGATGCGGGCGGGCGAGCCGTCGGCGAGCCGGACGACGCGCAGCGGCAGCCCGTCGGGGTCGAGCGAGGGGTAGGACTCGAGCTGCCAGCCGTCGGCGGAGAGCTTCTGCGAGAAGTAGCCCGACCGGTAGAAGAGGCCCACGCCGGTGAGCGGCACGCCCAGGTCCGAAGAGGCCTTCAGGTGGTCGCCGGCGAGGATGCCGAGTCCGCCGGAGTACTGGGGCAGCGCCGCCGCGATGCCGAACTCCGGCGAGAAGTAGGCGATCGAGCGCGGGGCCGACTCCGCGAGCGACTGGTACCACCGCGGCTCGGTGCGGTAGCGCTCCAGCTCGTCGCGGAGGCGCCACGCCTCGTCGACGAAGCCCTGGTCCCCCGCCAGCTCGGCGAGGCGCTCCGGGCTCACCGCTCCGAGCAGAGCGGTGGGATCCGCTCCCCCGCGCCGCCACAGCTCGGGATCGACCCGCTCGAACAGCCGCCGGGCGGGCTCGTGCCAGGCCCAGCGCAGATTGCCCGCCAGATCGCCCAGAGCCGAGAGCTCGGGCGGGAGGACGGAGCGGACGATGAAGCGGCGGATCGCCTTCACGGCACCCCTCGACTCTCTGCGGACCCCGGAGCGCCCGGTCGCGGAGCACCGGGGCGGTCGCGCTCGGTCACCCTAGCGGACCCCGGCCACCGCGGATCGGCGGGACGCGGACCCGCCCCGACGCTCCGGGACGCGCTCCCCTGGTCCGTTCGCACAGGCCCGAGCGCGGGCGCAAGCGTCGTGTGCGAGCCGCCGCCGGTCGCTACTGTCGTGACGTGGCTCAGATACCTTTCGGCAAGGCTCAGAACGGCAAGGACGCACGGCGAGCGGGTCGCGGACGCGCACCCCAGGAGGCGTCGGCGCCTCCCGAGACGGCCGCTCCGGCGCCCGCTGCCGCCCCCGAGGCGACTCCTGCTCCCCCGGCGGCCGACAGCGCACCGGCCGCCCCGGTGACCGCCGACGCACCCGACGCGTCGCCGGCGCCCGCGACGACCGGCAGCGGCTACCGCGTCCGCGCCGAGCGCCTGCCGATCCTCGACCCGCAGCCGCGGCTCGAGGACGACCGCTGGCCCGCGAAGGCGTTCGTCGGCGAGGTCGTCCCGTTCGCCGCCACGGCCTTCCGGGAGGGGCACGACCTCATCGGTGTCGACCTCCTGCTGAGCTCGCCGTCCGGGTCCGAGTCGGAGCACCGCATGTCGCTCCTCGCGACCGGCACCGACCGCTACGGGCGTCTCGTGGCCCTCGACGAGGAGGGCGACTGGAGCTACCGGATCCGCGCCTACGCCGACGACTGGGCGACCTGGCTGCACACCGCCGAGGTCAAGATCCCGGCCGGCCTGGACATCGACGTCACCTTCGCCATCGGCGAGGGCCTGCTGCGCAGCGGCGCCGACGACGCCTCGCGGCCCGAGGGCGAGCGCGGCCTGCTCTCCGACACCGCCGCCCGCGTCGGCGACACCTCCCTGAGCGCCGAGGAGCGCCTCGCTGCGGCGACCGATCCCGCCGTCCACGGCGCGCTCGACGCCCGCCCGGTGATGAGCCTCAGCAGCGTCTCGGAGCCGCGCACCGTGCACGTGGAGCGCACCCGCGCCGGCGTCGGCGCCTGGTACGAGTTCTTCCCTCGCTCCGAGGGCGCGGTGCGCCACGAGGACGGGACCGTGACCAGCGGATCCTTCCGCACCGCGATCGACCGCCTCCCCGCCGTGGCCGCGATGGGCTTCGACGTGCTCTACCTGCCGCCGATCCACCCCATCGGCCGCTCCTTCCGCAAGGGCCCGAACAACACCCTCGACGCCGGCGAGAGCGACCCCGGCTCGCCGTGGGCGATCGGCTCGGCCGAGGGCGGGCACGACGCGATCCACCCGGACCTCGGGACCGAGGACGACTTCCGCGCCTTCCACGCCGCGGTCGAGGACGCGGGCCTCGAGCTCGCCCTCGACTTCGCCCTGCAGGCCTCGCCCGACCACCCCTGGGTGACCAGCCACCCCGAGTGGTTCACGACACTCCCCGACGGCTCGATCGCCTACGCCGAGAACCCGCCGAAGAAGTACCAGGACATCTACCCGATCAACTTCGACAACGACCCGGAGGGCATCCGCCAGGAGTCGCTGCGGGTCCTGCGCCACTGGATCGACCTGGGCGTGCGCATCTTCCGCGTCGACAACCCCCACACGAAGCCGCTCGACTTCTGGGAGTGGATCATCCACGAGGTCAACGCCGAGCACCCCGAGGTCGTCTTCCTCGCGGAGGCGTTCACGCGCCCCGCGATCATGCGCGCGCTCGGCAAGGTCGGCTTCCAGCAGTCGTACTCGTACTTCACCTGGCGCAACACGAAGGAGGAGCTCGGCGAGTTCTTCACGAGCATCTCCCACGAGACGGCCGACTACATGCGGCCGAACCTCTTCGTGAACACCCCGGACATCCTCACCGAGTACCTCCAGTACGGCGGCCGCTCGGCCTACAAGGTGAGGGCGGCCCTGGCCGCGACCGCGTCCCCGCTGTGGGGGGTCTACGCCGGCTACGAGCTGGTCGAGAACGTCGCTCGGCCCGGCGCCGAGGAGAACATCGACAACGAGAAGTACGAGTACAAGACGCGCGACTGGGCCGGCGCCGAGGAGTCGGGCCGCTCGCTGGCGCCGTACATCACGCGCCTCAACGAGATCCGGCGCTCGCACCCCGCGCTCGGGCAGCTGCGGAACCTGCACGTGCACGGCAGCGACGACGACGCGATCCTCGTCTACTCCAAGCACCTGCAGGCCGCGTTCACGGGCACCGGGACCGACGACACGATCATCGTCGTCGTCAACACCGACCCGCACTCGGCGCGCGAGACCACGGTCCACCTCGACCTGCCCGCGATCGGCCTCGACTGGAGCGCGACCTTCGAGGTCGAGGACCTGATCACCGGCGCCGTCTGGACCTGGGGCAGCGACGACTACGTGCGGCTCGACTCGTTCGTCGAGCCCGTGCACATCCTGAGCGTGAAGGCGGACGAGCGATGAGCGGAACCACTCCCGAGGGCACGAACCCCGCCGAGGAGGCGGGCCTCGGCGCGCACGCCGAGACGGTCCCGACGACGGGCACCAGCTCGGCGACCACCTCCGGCCACGGCGCGCACGTCGCCGACGCGGCGCCGGACGCTCCTCAGCACCCCGGAGCGGACGGCGAGAACGCGCGGAGCTACGCGGTCGAGACGGTCCCGGAGGCGCCGCAGCCGGTCGCGGCCGACGACGCCGAGGGCGAGGAGCCCGACGCCGACGAGGACGCGGTCTCCGCTCCGGTCGGCAGCGCCGCCGAGGACGCGGTCCACGACCACACGGACTCCGTCGCCGCCGACAGCGCCGCTCCCGTCGAGAGGACCGCCGGCAGCGTCGAGTCGACCGCGGATCCCGCGTCCGCCTCGGGCCCCGTCGACGGCACCGCGGCGATCGCGCTGCCCGACATCCCCGAGTGGGTGCTCCAGCAGCTCGCCACCGGCAGCAACGCGCTCCCCCACGACGTCCTGGGCCAGCACCTCGTCGCAGCGCCCGGGGTCTCCGACCCGGTGACGGTCGTCCGCGTGCGCCGCCCGCTCGCCGAGAAGGTCGCCGTGGTGCTCTCCACCGGCGCGCGCGTCGAGCTCAGCCACCTCAGCGACGGGATCTGGCAGGGCTTCCACGTCCTCGGTCCGCAGGCCTACACCGTCGAGGCCCGCTACGACGGCGGCGGCGAGTGGACCGCGGAGGACCCCTACCGCTTCTCGAAGACGGTCGGCGACTTCGACCTCTACCTCATCGGAGAGGGCCGCCACGAGCGGCTCTGGGAGGCGCTCGGCGCCCGCCACCGCGAGCACGAGGGGGTCTGGGGCACGAGCTTCGCCGTCTGGGCCCCGCACGCCCAGGCCGCTCGGGTCGTCGGCGACTTCAACGACTGGAACGGCGAGGGCCACTCCCTCCGCAACCTCGGCACGACCGGGGTCTGGGAGATCTTCGTGCCGGGCGTCGAGCCCGGAGCCTCCTACAAGTTCGACCTGCTGTCGCGCGACGGCCACTGGGTCCGCAAGGCCGACCCGATGGCCCGCGCCACAGAGGTGCCGCCCGCGACCGCCTCGAAGGTCCCCGTCTCGCACCACCAGTGGGGCGACTCCGGCTGGATGGAGAAGCGCGCCTCGGTCGATCCGCACACGCAGCCGCTCAGCGTCTACGAGATGCACCTCGGCTCCTGGCGTCCCGGACTGGGCTACCGCGACCTCGCGGACCCGCTGATCGAGTACGTCACCGAGCTCGGCTTCACGCACGTCGAGTTCATGCCGCTCGCCGAGCACCCGTTCGGCGGGTCCTGGGGCTACCAGGTCACCGGCTACTACGCCGCCTCGAGCCGCTTCGGCACGGCCGACGACCTCAAGTACCTGATCGACCGCCTGCACCAGGCCGGCATCGGCGTCATCGTCGACTGGGTGCCCGGGCACTTCCCCAAGGACGACTTCGCCCTCGCCCGCTTCGACGGCGAGCCGCTCTACGAGCACCCGGACTGGCGGCGCGGCGAGCAGATGGACTGGGGCACCTACGTCTTCGACTTCGGGCACACCCAGGTGCGCAACTTCCTCGTCGCGAACGCCCTGTTCTGGCTCGAGGAGTTCCACGTCGACGCCCTGCGCGTGGACGCCGTCGCCTCGATGCTGTACCTCGACTACTCCCGCAAGGAAGGCGAGTGGCTGCCGAACCAGTACGGCGGACGCGAGCACCTCGAGGCGATCAGCTTCCTCCAGGAGGTCAACGCCACGGCCTACAAGCTCCACCCGGGCATCATGATGATCGCCGAGGAGTCGACGAGCTGGCCCGGCGTCACCCAGCCCACCAGCTCCGGTGGCCTCGGCTTCGGGCTCAAGTGGAACATGGGCTGGATGCACGACTCGCTCGACTACATGGCGAACGACCCGCTCTGGCGCCAGTACCACCTGGGCGAGATCACCTTCTCGTTCGTCTACGCCTTCAGCGAGAAGTTCGTCCTGCCGATCAGCCACGACGAGGTCGTGCACGGCAAGGGCTCGCTGATCCAGAAGATGCCGGGCGACCACTGGCAGCAGCTCGCCAACGTGCGCGCCTACCTCGCCTTCATGTGGGCGCACCCCGGCAAGCAGCTGCTCTTCATGGGCCAGGAGTTCGGCCAGTACTCCGAGTGGAGCGAGGAGCGGGGTCTGGACTGGTGGATCCTCGACCAGCCGAGCCACCGCGGCCTCTGGAGCCTCGTCGGGCAGCTGAACCGCGTGTACCGCGACTCCCCGTCGCTCTGGGAGCTCGACCACGAGCAGTCGGGCTTCGAGTGGATCGACGGCGGCGCGGCGGCGGCCAACGTCGTCTCGTTCCTGCGGAAGGACAGCGAGGGGCGCCCCATCGCCGTCATCGCCAACTTCTCGGGATCGCCCGTGCACGGCTACCGCGTGAGCCTGCCCACGGCCGGCCGCTGGGAGGAGCTCGTCAACACGGACGCCGAGATCTACGGCGGCAGCGGAGTGGGGAACTTCGGAGCGGTCGAGGCGCGCGAGGAGCCGTGGGCGGGCCGCCCCGCGTCCGCCGAGCTGGTGCTCCCGCCGCTCGCCGTGCTCTATCTGCGCCCCGCCGACTGACCGGTCCCTGCACGGAAGAGGCCGCCCGCCGCGACGATCGTCGCGAGCGGGCGGCCTCTCGGCGTTCCGGCCGGGCTCAGTAGAGCAGGCCGGTGAGGCGCGCCCGCGCCTTGTTCACGCGCGGGTCGGTCTGGCCGACGATCTCGAAGAGCTCCAGGAGTCGCGCCCGGACAGCGGCCTTCCCGTCCGCGTCCAGTCGCGGGAACATCGAGAGCAGCCGATCGAAGGCGTCCTCGACGTGTCCGCCCGAGACGTCCAGATCGGCGACGGCGAGCTGCGCGTCGAGGTTCGACGGCTCGGCCGCGGCGGTCGAGCGGATGTCGTCGAGCGTGCGGCCCTGGAGGCGGGCCAGCAGCCGCACCTGGGCGAGCCCGGCGACGGCGAGGTCGTCGCGCGGGTTCTGCGCGATGGCGGTCTCGTACTCGGTGATCGCCGCGGCGTAGTCGCCCCGGTCGATCGCGTCGTAGGCCTCCTGGTGGTGCGGCGGCAGCGGCTCCGGCTCGGGCTCCGCGCCCTCGGCGGCAGCGGCTCCCTCCACCGGGACCGTGCCCGTGACGCCGTTCTGAGCGGCGAGCTGGAGGACCTGCTCGAGCAGGTCGCGCAGCTGCTCCTCGGCGACGAGACCGCTGAACAGGGGCACCGGGCGGCCGCCGATGATCGCGGCGACCGTCGGCACGGACTGCACCTGGAACGCCTGCGCCAGCTGCGGACTCGACTCCACGTCGACCCCGACGAGCACGAACGCGCCGGCGTACGAGACGACGACCTTCTCGAGCAGCGCGGTCATGCTCTGGCTCTGGTCCGACCAGGAGCCGCGCAGGTCGACGAGCACCGGCACGCGCGAGGAGAGCTGGACCACCTGGTCGAACTCGGCGTCGCCGGCGGTCAGCAGCAGCGGATTCGCGCCGGGCGCGCCTCCGGGAGCGGCGGGCGCGGCAGACGCGCCGGCCTCGGCGGCAGGCGGGGTCCGGCGGTTCACCAGCGACGAGAGGTCGACGGCGCCGCGGAGGTTTCCGGGCAGGGGCGGGACGGTGCTCACGGCAGCTGCACCACCGAGACGAGTCCCTGGCTCCATCCGAGCATCACGATCTTCTCCTCCGATCCGACGGGCGGTACGTAGAACAGCAGTTGGTAGCCGTAGGTGGTCTCGATGCCGGTCGTCGACTTGTCCGTGCCCAGCAGGGTCTGCGAGGCGCCGGAGGTCGAGACGGTCGAGCCCTCGGCGGTGGGGCGGACGGTCGACGTCTCGGCGATGCTCGCCGCGACGAGGGCCCCCGAGTCGTTCGTCGCGAGCGCGATCGTCGGCGACGTGCCGGCGGCGTTCGAGAACTCGATCGAGGCGGTGTCCGGCAGCGCCTCGCGGTCGGCGTTCTTCTTGTCGACGCCGACCTGGCCCCGGAGGGTGTCGCCGTCGGCCGCGAAGAGCTCGGCGTACTGGCTCGAGTCGCCGTTGGCGAGCACGTCCGCGTACGCGGAGCCGACCGTCTGCGGGGCGAGCTTCATCAGGCGCGAGTCCGGCGCGACGATCGACGTGCCGACGGTGACCGGCGCGACATCGGGGATGCGCGCGTTGGCCTCGAGCGAGATGGCGTAGTCGACCTTGTAGTCGACGCGCGGGCTCGCCTGGCTCATCATCAGCGCGATCGGGGCCTGGGTGGTGTCCGACGAGTTCTGCACGACGGCGGTCACGAGGCGCGGCCACGACTCCGTGTCCTGCGGGAGCACCAGGCTCACCGGGGAGGCCGGGATCGTCTGCGGCGGGTCGATCGTCCCGCCCTTGGTGACGACGTCGTAGTTGGTGGTGCGCTCCGTCAGCGCCTCGCCCTGGAAGCGCTCGGCCAGGATCCCGGCGTCCCGGGCGGCGTCGGCACGCGACGCGACGTCGGCGACCTCGGCGACGATGGCCTCCGCCTGCTGCGTGGTGACCACGGGCGTCGGCTCGGCCGAGACCGGCTCGGCCCCCGCGGTCGCCGTGGCGGACGCCGTCGGCGCCTCGCTCGCGCCCGCGGCCAGATCCGGCCAGTAGTCGGAGCTGCAGCCGGAGAGGAGGACGGTCGTCCCGAGGACGACGGGCAGCACCAGGGCCGCCCTGCGCCGCGAGGGTGCCGGCGACGCCGTGGAGGCCTGGATCCCGGCTCGCGGCCGGGGGCGGCGGGCCCCGCGCGGGATCCGGCCCTGCGGTCCCTTCCGACGCGGGCCGTGCTGGCGGCGCAGGTGGACGAAGGCCCAGATGTAGAGGACGAGTCCGAGCAGGAGGAACACGGCGCCTCCGAGGAGCAGCGGGCCGGCGAGGGGCGTCGCCGTGTCCACGGGCCAGCTGACCCGGACGGAGTCGGCGGCCGGCGCGGTGCCGTCGCTCGCGATGAGGATGGAGACGTCCTCCGGCACGTCGAGCGCCAGGGTCACGCTGCCGCTGCCCTCGAACTGCTCGAGCCAGAGGTCGGAGCCGCGGGGGTCGACGACGGCCGCATCGACGGTCTCGACGTCCGAGGAGAGCTGGACGCGCTCCCCCGTCTCCTCCGCGGAGGTGAGGGTGTCGTCGGCGCGCTCGTAGCCGATGGCGTCGTAGCTCGAACCGCCCACCCAGCCCAGCACGTCGGAGGTGGGGGCGTAGGCGACGACGAGGTCGCCGCCGCCCTCGACCGTGATCGTCTGGCGGCCCGGGTTGGCGCCCAGGGTGCTGCCGTCGATCACCGCGTAGGGAGCGGACGAGTCGAGCGCGGTCTCGGCGGTGAGGGACTCCGGAGGAGCCCAGACCGTCCGCTGACCGATGCCGAGCACGATCATCGCGGCAGCGATGACGGTGGCGATGATGGCGAAGACGAACCGCACGAAAGAACTCCTCCTGCGTTGCCGGATCGGGGTGACGGCCGGGGCCGGCTCGGGGTACGCAGCCGGACCGGGGCGCGACGGCAACAGACAAAGACAGTCCACGATAGCCGATGCCCTCGCTCCGATGCCCGGGAGAAGCCGAGAGTGCGGGCCGAGAGGCGCGCGGTGCGGGTGTCGCCCCGGCCGCGGCCTCCGCGCTGAATACACTTTCCGAGTGCCGCGAGCCCCACCGCGGTCCTGCTCTGAAGGAGACGACGTGGCGAACGACGAGGCCGAATTCACCCAGGTGTTCCGTGGCTACGACCGGGACGAGGTCGACAAGGCCGTCCAGGGCCTGCGCCGCGAGCTCATCCACTCGAACACCCAGGCGGCCGAGAGCGGCCGCGAGGTGAAGCGCCTCTCCTCCCGGATCGAGGGACTCGAGAAGGAGCTCCAGCAGGTCGGCACTCCCACCTACGCGGGCCTGGGCGCCAAGCTCGAGCACACCCTGCGCGTGGCCGAGGAGCAGTCCGAGCGGATCATCGCCCAGGCCGAGAACGACGCCTCCGCCCTGCGCCGCTCCACCCGCGACGACGGCGACCGCCTGCTCCAGGAGGCGCGCGACGAGGCCGAGCGCCTGGTGACCGAGGCGCGCCGCCGTGCGGACCGGACCCGCGACGAGTCCGAGGCGCAGGCCGCGGCGACGCTCGGCAAGGCCGCCGACGACCGCGACGTGATGACCCAGGACGCCGTCCGCGAGGCCGCCGCGATCCGCGGAACGGTGGCGACCGAGGCCGCCGAGACCCGCGCCACCGCCAAGCGCGAGGCCGCCGCGATCCGCTCCGAGGCCGAGCGCGAGGCCGCGGAGATGCGCGCCGTCGCCGCCCGCGAGATCGAGGTCGCCCGTGCCGAGGCCGCCCGTCTCGCTCAGGCCAACGAGCTCCTGCGGGCCGAGGTCGCCTCCGAGGTCGACCGGCTCCGGGCGGCCGTCGAGGCCGAGGTCGCCCAGGCCCGCGCTGCGGTCGAGGCCGAGGTGCTCTCGACCCGCGCCGCGCTCGACGCCGAGGTCGCCGCCGTCCGCGCCGAGGGCGCGCGCGAGATCGCCGACCAGCGCACGCGGCTCACCCAGGAGCGCGCCGAGGCCGTCGCCGTGCTCGACGCCGAGCTGGCGGGCCTGCGCGCCGCGTCCGCCGACGAGGCCGCTGCGCTCTCGCGCGAGGTCGAGCAGGCCCGGATCGACCTGGTGGTCGAGCTCGCCGCGCGCCGCGAGGAGGCCGACCGCGACGACCTGCTCCGCCACCAGGAGGCCGTCGCGCAGACGCAGCGCTACCTCGACGAGTCGAACCTGCAGCTCGCCGACGCCATCCGACGCGCGAACGACAAGCGCCTCGAGGCGGACGCGCTCCGCAGCGACGCCCTCGACGACACCACGCGACTGCGCCGGAAGGCCCAGGACGACTCCGACGCCCTCCTCGACGACGCGCGCGACCAGGCGCAGAAGCTGGTCGCGGACGCGGAGCGCCGCAGCCGAGAGCTGATGGACACCGCCGAGCGGCGCCTCGACGAGATCCGCACCGAGCGCGACGCGATCGCCGGCTACGTGTCCGGACTGCGCGGGCTCATCGGCCACATCGACGGGCTCGCGGACGACAGCGACGGCGACGACTCCGACGGCAGCGGCTCGGACGGCGGCAGCGGATCCGACGGCGGCTCGTCCGGCCGCTAGGCGGTCGCTGGGCGGTCGGGCTCAGCCGAGCTCGCCCGCCCACTCCGTCGGCAGCGGGGACGAGGCGGGCGCGACCACGCGCACGATCTCGTCGAGGACCCGGCGGGTCTGCGCCTCGCCGACCCAGAGGTGCTTCCCGCCCTCCACGGCCACGAGGTCCAGTTGCGGCACGCTCGCGAAGCGCTCGGCGGCCGCCTCGGGACGCAGGTAGTCGTCGAACTCCGGGACGAGCGCCACGAGCGGGCGGCCGTCCTCGCCCCAGGCGGCGACCTCCTCCGCGCTCGTGCGGTGCAGGGGCGGTGAGAGCAGGATCGCTCCCTCGACCGGGTGCTCCCTCCCCCACTTCAGCGCCAGCTCCGTCCCGAAGGACCAGCCGACCAGCCACGGGTGCGGCAGCCCGCGCTCCGCGACCAGCGTCATCGCGGCGGCGACGTCCGCGCGCTCGTCGGTGCCGTGCCCGAACGCGCCCTCGCTCGTCCCGCGCGGGGACGCGGTCCCGCGGGTGTTGAAGCGCAGGACCGCCAGATCGGCGAGGGCGGGCAGCCGAGCGGCGGCCTTCCTCAGGATGTGCGAGTCCATGAAGCCGCCGTGGGTGGGCAGCGGATGCAGAGTCACCAGCGTCGCGACGGGCTCGCGCTCCAGCGGCAGCGCGAGCTCCCCCACCAGGGTCAGCCCGTCGGAGGTGTGCAGCTCGACGTCCTCGCGGCGGGCGGGGAGGACGACGCCTCCGCGGATCTCGTGGGTCATCGTGCTCCTCGGATTCTCCAGCAGTGCGTGTGCCAGTGGCGGCGGCCGGCCAGGTCGGCCGCGTCGCCGAGGGCGCCGTCGGCGCGCCAGGTGACCAGGTGCGGCTGGCCGATGTCGATGGTGAGCCCGCAGCCCGGGCAGAGGTAGTTCTTCACGGCCCGTGCGGCGGAGACGGGCTGGACGTTCCACTCCCGGCCGGCGTGGGACTCGGTGCGCCGGAAGCCGGCGAGCATCTGCGAGAGGTCGCGCTGCTCGTCGTCGTCGTCTCGGCGGCTGCCCCGGGGTCTGTTGCTGCGCGGCATCCCCCCAGTCTAGGAGGCCGCCGCCGGGCCCCTCCCGTCAGTGGGAGCTGTCGTCCATCTCGAGCCGGGTCTCCTCGGCGTCGAGCATCAGCTGTGCCCGCCGGAGCGTCCGCGAGGAGTAGACGCCGCGCCCGCGGGCGTCCAGCAGCGCCTCCCGCTCGGCGAGCAGGACCGCCCGGCGCAGCCGCAGGTACTGCGCGTGCGGGCCGAGGGGCGCGTCCTCCGCGCGCCCGACCTGCTCCCACGCCACCTGCGAGCGCGTCAGAGTGTCGCGGCGCACGCGCTCGAGGACGCGCTCGCCCGCCTCGCCGTCGGGCAGCTCCGCCACCGCCTCGGGGAGGGCCTGGATGCCCGTGGCCGCGACCTCGTCGAGCAGCGTCGCGAGCTCGCGGCGGTCGGCCTCGCCGTCGGTGCCCTGGATGCCGGTGAGCCGGATCAGGGCGGGGAGCGTCGCACCCTGGAGGAGCAGCGTCACGACGGCGACGGTGAAGGCGATCAGGATCAGCTGGGAGCGGTAGGGAGTCTCGTCCGGCAGCGACTGGGCCGCGGCGAGCGTGACCACGCCGCGCATCCCCGACCAGGACAGGACGACTCCGCCGCGCCAGCCGAACGCCTCGCTCGTGGTCGCGGCCAGATCGGTCTCGCGCCGGAGGTAGAGCCGCTCCGCTCGCACCTGCCGCCGCCGGAAGCGCTCGTCGCTGGTGGCGCTGTTGCGCAGTCGCATGAGGCCCACCGCCAGGCGCCGGTTGATCCGCTCCGCCCGCCGACCGGAGCTGCGCAGCCACAGGAGCAGCGGCCACACGAAGAGGGTCCGCAGCATGATCAGGATGACCACCGTCGCCAGACCCAGCAGCACGGCGGTGCCCACTCCGAACTCGCCCGGGTTGACGACCCCCGAGACGATCGCCTTGATCTCGGCGCCCATCAGGAGGAAGACGCCGTTCTCGAGCAGGAACTGCGCCGTCCGCCAGTTCACCCGCTCGCTGATCCGCGACTGCGACGAGAGGAAGCGCGCGCTGTTGTGCCCCGTGTAGATCCCGGTGACCACGACGGCGAGCACTCCGGACGCGCCCAGCTCCTCGGCCGGGATGTAGGCCAGGAACGGCACGGCGAAGGACACGGCGGTGTCCAGCACCGGATCCCGCAGCTTCGAGCGCACGAAGACGGTGAGCACGCCCATCACCAGTCCGAGGGCGATCGCCATCAGGACGGAGTAGACGAAGAGGACGCCCACCTCGCCCACGTCGATCGCGTCGGTCGTGACGGAGGCGCCGACCACGGCCGCCGCGGCCGTCGCGGCCCGCAGCAGCACCAGCGCCGACGCGTCGTTCACGAGGCTCTCGCCCTCGAGCACCGTCACCAGGCGGGGCGGGAGTCCGAGCTTCTTGCCGATCGAGGTCGCCGCCACCGCGTCGGTCGGACTCACGACGGCGCCCAAGGCGATCGCCGCGGGCAGGCTCAGATCGGGGAACACGAGGTAGAGGAAGCCGCCGACCACGAGCGCGGTCACCACGACCAGCAGCACCGAGAGCCCGAAGATCGAGCGCAGGTTCCGACGGAAGTCGGTGAGCGGCACCTGGATGGCCGCCGAGTAGAGCAGCGGCGGCAGCACGCCCGCGAGGATCAGCTCCGGCTCGACCTCGATGTCCGGGACACCGGGAAGATACGACGCGCCGATCCCGATGACGACGAGGAGGAGCGGTGCGGCGATCCCGAGGCGGCTCGAGAACCGCGCGACGGTGACGACAGTGATGATCCCGACGACCCCGAGCAGCGCGTAATCCACGGCACCAGGGTAGCGAGACGCTCAGCCCGCCGGACGCGGTGCCGAGCGGAGGGGACCGATCAGTACCAGCCGACCGACTCGGAGTGCGCCCAGGCGCCGCAGGGCGAACCGTAGCGGCCGGAGATGTAACCGAGGCCCCAGGTGATCTGAGTGCTCGCGTTGGTCGCCCAGTCGGCGCCGGCCGTGGCCATCTTGCTGCCGGGGAGCGCCTGCGGGATGCCGTACGCGCCGCTGGATTTGTTCTCGGCGTAGACGTTCCAGCCGGACTCGCGGTTCCAGAGCAGGACGAGGCAGTCGTACTCGCTGTCGGCCCAGCCGCGCTGCACGATCATGTCGTACGCGATGGCCTTCGCCGAGCCGGGATCCGGAGCAGCGGCGCGCTGGACGGGAGCGGCGGTCTCGGCCTCGGCAGAGCCCGACTCCTCCTCGTCGGCCGTTGCGGAGGCGGTCTGCGTCTCGGTGGGGGTGGGCGTCGGGGTGGGAGTGGGCGTCGGCTTCGCCTCGGCGCCGAACGAGTCGCGCTGGACGGTCCGCTCGACGGCGTCCGCGACCACGAGCCGCTGTGCGGAGTCGCCGTTGAAGCGCGCCGGCGCCTGGTAGTACGGGGACGCGACAGCGCCGCTGGAGGGATCGACGACGTTCACCATGGCGAACGCGATCGAGGCCGTGAAGGCCAGCACCGTCACCGGGATCCGAGCCCAGGAGCGCCGCACCGGGGTCTGGTGCGGGACCGCCGGGCGACCGCTGGTGCGGTTCGCGGGCGTGTGGGCGACGGAGGTCTGAGGATGCTGAGCCACGATTACGAAAGCATAACGGACGATGACCTGATCGGCCAGCAGATCCGGCTCCGGTCAGCGGACCGCCAGCATGACGTCGACGACCGTGTCGAGCAGCAGGTCGACCTGCGCCTCGGCGTAGCCTCCGCGCTGCGGGGCGAAGGAGACGGTCCGCACGTCGTCGACGGTCAGCACCGATCCGTCGCGGAAGTAGCCCGAGATCCTGTCGGCGAAGGCGTCGACCTGGCGGATGTTGTAGCCCGTCGTGAGAGCGCCGGCCCGGGTGAAGCGCTCGCGGGGAGCACGGGCCAGCCGGTTCACGATCTCCTGGGCGGTCGCCCGCGCGTCGGCGAGCCACGCCTCCTCGCCCCGGGCCGCGATCGCGTACTGGCGCTCCCGCAGGGCGAAGGCGTCCTCGAGGCGCTCGAGCGCCGCATCGACGTGGGGCGCGGAGTAGCCGCCCTTGCGCAGGGTGAAGGCGGTGTGACGCAGGTCGGCGGCGCGCAGGTCCGCCGGCCCCCCGGAGAGCTGCGAGTAGGCCTCGCGCGCCGACGCGAGGAAGGAGTCGACCTCGGCGGTGTCGTAGCCGGGACGGGACTCGCGGGCTCGGGGGAAGGGAGCGGTCATCCCGACATCATGCCGCGCCGCGCGCCGGGAGCGGAATCGGCACGCCCCGGGAGGCGCCTGCTCAGTGGGCGAAGAGGAAGTAGAGCACGTAGGCCGCGGCGGCCGACGGCAGGATCGAGTCCAGCCGGTCGAGGACTCCCCCGTGGCCGGGCAGCCAGGAGCTCATGTCCTTGATGCCGATGTCGCGCTTGATCAGCGACTCCGCGAGGTCGCCGAGCGTCGCGGTGAGCAGCACCACGACCCCGAACACCGCGCCGACCCACCAGGGCTGGCCCAGCATCAGCAGGGCGAGCAGGACCCCGACGACGATCCCCGCGACGGCCGCACCGGCGAAGCCCTCCCAGGTCTTCTTCGGGCTGATCCGAGGTGCCATCGGGTGCTTGCCCCAGGTGAGTCCGCTCACGTAGGCGCCGGTGTCGACGACGATCACGAGCACCAGGAACGCGAACGCCCAGAGCTGGCCGCCGGGCTCGGCGACGAGGCGGATCGCGAAGGCGCCGAGGAAGGTCGTGTAGCCCTGGACGAACGCGCCGAGGCCGATGTCGAGGGCGAGGTCTCTGCGGCTGGAGGCCGTGCGCCGGAAGAGCTGCTCGCCCAGGCGCCAGATGCCGACGAGGACGGATCCGCCGAGGACCGTGGCCCACGCGGCGCCCAGGCCGCCGTAATAGGCGGCGGGAACGGCGACGACCGCGACGATCCCGGTCGGGATGCGCGGGATGTCGCGGCCGGCGTGACGCAGGGCGTTCGAGAGCTCCAGCGCCGCGAGCAGCACCACCACCCCCGCGAGCACCATGAAGAGCTCCTTGACCAGCAGCAGGCTGACGACCATCGCGCCGCCGCCGAGCAGGCCGATCGCGGTCGCGGACACGAGGTTCCGGCCGCTGCGCGCGGTCAGACGGTCGTTCGTCGCCTCGAGCTGGGCGCGGGTCGCCTCGAGCTGGCGCTCGACGTCGGCCCGGCCCTGCTGGGCACGCGCACGCAGCGCGTCGCGGGTGACCATCCGGGATCCCCGGGCACCCGGGACGTGCGGAGACGGTCTCTTCTCGCCGCCCTCGGGTCCTTCGGGGATCTCGGGCACCGCTACACCTCGAGCAGTTCGGATTCCTTGCGCTTGAGCGCCTCGTCGATCGCGTCGACGTGCTGCTTCGTGAGCGCCTCGAGCTCCTTCTCGCCGCGGGCGAGCTCGTCGTCTCCGACGTCGCCCTTCAGCGCGTCGAGGTCGTCCTTGCCCTTGCGGCGGATGTTGCGCACCGCGATCTTGGCGTCCTCGGCCTTGGTGCGGACGATCTTGACGAACTCCTTGCGGCGCTCGGCGGTGAGCTCGGGCAGAGTCACGCGGATGATCGTGCCGTCGTTGGTCGGGTTGGCGCCGAGGTTCGGCATGTCCCGGATGGCCTGCTCGATGTCGCGCAGCGAGCCCTTGTCGTAGGGCGTCAGGACGAGCGTGCGGGCCTCCTGGTTCTGCATCGAGGCGAGCTGGGACAGCGGCGTCGGGGTGCCGTAGTAGCTCACCAGCACCTTCTGGAACATGCCGGGGTTCGCGCGTCCGGTGCGGACCGTGGAGAAGTCCTCCTTGGCGACCTCGACGGCCTTGCCCATCTTGGTCTTCGCGTCGGCCAGTACATCCGAGATCACAGGGAGCTCCTTAAGAGAGGGAAGTGGTCAGTCTAGTTCGAGACGAGCGTGCCGAGCTCGGCGCCGCGGATGGCCTTCGCGACGTTGCCCGAGGGCTCCATGCCGAAGACCTGCATCGGCATGCCGTTGTCCATGCAGAGGCTGAACGCGGTGGAGTCGACCACCTTGAGGCCCCGCTGGAGCGCCTCCTGGTAGGTCAGCGCGTCGAGCTTCTTCGCGTCGGGGTTCGTCCGCGGGTCGGCGTCGTACACGCCGTCCACGCCGTTCTTGGCGACGAGGACCACGTCGGCGTGTGTCTCGAGCGCGCGCTGCGCGGCGACCGTGTCGGTCGAGAAGTAAGGGAGTCCGGCGCCGGCGCCGAAGATGACGACGCGGCCCTTCTCCATGTGCCGGATCGCCCGGCGGGGGATGTAGGGCTCCGCGACCTGCGTCATCGCGATCGCGGACTGCACGCGCGTCTCGGCGCCCGCCTGCTCGAGGAAGTCCTGGAGGGCGAGGGCGTTCATCACCGTGCCCAGCATGCCCATGTAGTCGGCCCGGCCGCGGTCCATGCCGCGCTGCGAGAGCTCGGCTCCGCGGAAGAAGTTGCCGCCGCCGACGACCACCGAGATCTCCACCTCGGTCGCGGCATCGGCGATCTCGCGCGCCAGAGCGCTGATCACATCCGGGTTCACGCCGAGCGTGCCGGCTCCGAACGCCTCCCCCGACAGCTTCAGAAGCACCCTGCGGCGCTTGCCCGTCGTCATCGCATCCGTCTCCGTCATGGACGTTTCCTCCCGTAGACCCGTACAAACCTATCCCGCGCGGAGCGGGCCCCGCGACCACGCCCGGGGCCGCGCCGGGCAGAACGAAGGGAGCCCGGGTCGACTGAACGACCCGGACTCCCCCCTGCAGTGCTGTTAGGCGCCGACCTTGAAGCGGGCGAAGCCCGACACGGTCAGGCCCGCGTCGCTCAGGACCTTGCTGACGGACAGCTTGTTGTCCTTCGCGTAATCCTGGTCGAGCAGGGCGACCTGCTTGAAGTACGCGTTCACGCGTCCCTCGATGATCTTCGGCAGGGCGGCCTCGGGCTTGCCCTCGCCGCGCGAGATCTCCTCGACGATGCGGCGCTCGTTGTCGACCTCGGACTGCGGCACGTCCTCGCGCGAGAGGTAGGACGGGTTCGCGAACGAGATGTGCTGGGCGACGGAGCGCGCGGTCTCGGCGTCCTCGCCCGCGTAGCCGACGACCACGCCGACCTGCGGGGGCAGGTCCTTGTTGGTCTTGTGGAGGTAGATCGCGAAGTGCTCGCCCGAGACGGAGGCCACGCGACGCAGCTCCACCTTCTCGCCGAGGATCGCGGCCTCGTCGTTGATGAGGTCGGCGACGGTCTTGCCGTCGGCGGGGGCCGCGAGTGCCTCCTCGACCGTGGTGGAGCCGGCGGCGACGACCGCGGCGAGCACGGCGTCGGCGAGGGCGATGAACTTCGTGCCCTTGGCGACGAAGTCGGTCTCGCAGGCGAGCTCGATCATCGTGGCGACGCCGTCCTTCTCGGCGGCGGCGACGAGGCCCTCGCTCGTGGAGCGGTCGGCGCGCTTCGCGTTGCCCTTGGCGCCCTTGAGGCGGAGGATCTCGACCGCCTTGTCCAGGTCGCCGTCGGCCTCGACGAGCGCGTTCTTCGTGTCGACCATGCCGGTACCGAGCTGCTCGCGCAGCGTCTTGACGTCAGCGAGGCTGAAATTTGCCATGTTCTCGGAACTCCTCTTGGTTCGGAAACCCTGTGGCGCCGTCACTCGCGGCGGCGGGCTCACGAAAGGAGCCCAGCACGCCGAGGTGACGGCGGTTCTTACTCGTGGTGAACGTGCACCGACCGAGCGGGGGCCGGACGACCGCGGGCGCGGCGTCCGACCCCCGTCACGGAACGGGGTGTCAGGCGGTGGCGGTCTCGTCGGTCGAGGTCGCGGTGGCCTCGGCCTCGTCGGTCGAGGTCGCGGCGGTGTCGGCCTCGGGGGCCTCCTCCGCGGCGGGGGTCTCGGCCTCGACGACGGCCTCGTCGGCGGTCTCGGCCTCGGCGTCGGCGACCTTCTCGGTCTCCGCGCCGGCCTGCTCGTTCGGCTCCTGCACGTCGGCGGCGGGCGCACCGGTGGAGAGCAGCTCCTGCTCCCACTCGGCCAGCGGCTCGACGGCGGAGACGTTGCCCTCGGCCTCGGGCTTCTGGTGGCGCTGGATGAGGCCCTCGGCCGCGGCGTCGGCGACGATGCGGGTGAGCAGGCTCACCGAGCGGATCGCGTCGTCGTTGCCCGGGATCGGGTACTGGACCTCGTCCGGGTCGCAGTTCGTGTCGAGGATGCCGATGACCGGGATGCCCAGCTTCTTGGCCTCGTCGATCGCGAGGTGCTCCTTCTTGGTGTCGACGACCCAGAGGGCCGACGGCGTCTTCGAGAGGTTGCGGATGCCGCCGAGCGACTTGTGCAGCTTGTCGAGCTCGCGCTTCTTGATGAGGAGCTCCTTCTTGGTGAAGCCGCTCTTCGACGTGTCGTCGAAGTCGAGCTCCTCCAGCTCCTTCATGCGGGCGAGGCGCTTCGAGACCGTCTGGAAGTTGGTCAGGAGGCCGCCGAGCCAGCGCTGGTTCACGTAGGGCTGGCCGACGCGGGTCGCCTGCTCCGAGATCGCGTTCTGCGCCTGCTTCTTGGTGCCGACGAAGAGGATGGTGCCGCCGTGGGCGACCGTCTCCTTGACGAAGTCGTAGGTCTTGTCGATGTAGGCCAGCGACTGCTGGAGGTCGATGATGTAGCTGCCCGAGCGCTCGGTCAGGATGAAGCGCTTCATCTTCGGGTTCCAGCGACGGGTCTGGTGCCCGAAGTGGACGCCGCTGTCGAGCAGCTGGCGCATGGTGACGACTGCCATGAGTCGTTCTCCTTGTCTCGGGGCCCGGGCGCACGACGGCGCCGAACTCCCGTTCGGTTGTCTGCGACGGCCGGTCGGCACGTCGCCCTGGCGCCCGGCGCACTCCCGCCCCGGCCGCGTGAGCGGAGAGGGACCGTGGGGAGCGGAGGCCGAATGGGCGCGCGTAGTCACCCCGACGAGCGAGGTGCTCCGTGGAGTCTAGCACCAGGACGGCCGCCTCTCCCGCTGCTGCGGGAGGGCGGCCGTCGGGGCACGGGAGGCCGGTGCTACTTGCGCGCCGACTTCATCACGGTGCGGATGTGCAGGGTGTCCATCTCCTCCAGCGAGCGGCCCTTGGTCTCGGGCACGAACATGAAGACGAAGACGAACGAGATCGCCGCGAAGGCGGCGTAGAGGCCGTAGGCGAGGGTGAGCGACACGTCCTGCGAGAGGATCGGGAAGGTCACCGTGATGGCGAAGTTCGCGATCCACTGGGCCGAGGCGGCGAGGCCGAGCGCGGCCGCGCGGATCCGGTTCGGGAAGATCTCGCCGAGGAGGACCCACACCAGCGGGCCCCAGGTCGCGCCGAAGAAGACGACGAACGCGTTCGCCGAGACGAGGGCGATCGGCCCCCAGGCGCCGGGCAGCGAGACGTCCTCGCCGCTGATCGTCGACTGGCTGAAGGCGATGGCCATCAGCGCGAGCGAGACCGCCATGCCGGCCGAGCCGACCAGCAGCAGCGGCTTCCGGCCGACCTTGTCGACCAGGAAGATCGCCACGAAGGTGACGACGACGTTCACGACCGAGGTGAAGACCGAGATCGCGAAGGAGTTGGACTCGTCGAATCCGACCGCGCTCCACAGAGAGGTGGAGTAGTAGAAGATCACGTTGATGCCCACGAACTGCTGGAACACCGACAGCAGGATGCCGACCCAGACCACCGGGAGCAGGCCGAGCGCGGGGCCGCGGAGGCTGGAGCGCTTCGCGTTCTCGGAGTCCTCGTCGATCTTCTTCTGGATGTCCGCGAGGGCCTCGTCGACCTCGTCGCGCGGCGTGACCGTCGCGAGGACCGCGCGGGCGTCCTCGGAGCGGCCCCGGGTGGCGAGGTAGCGGGGCGACTCCGGCAGCGTGAGCGCCAGGAGACCGTAGATCACGGCGGGCACGGCGCAGGCGATGAACATCCAGCGCCAGGCGGCGACGCCGAACCAGAAGGGCTCGGAGGCGCCGTCCGCGCCGTTCGCGATGAGGGTGTCCGAGAGCAGTGCGGCGAAGATGCCGAGCGTGATCGCCAGCTGCTGCAGCGACGCGAGGGCTCCGCGGATGGCCTTGGGCGCGATCTCCGAGATGTAGGTCGGAGCGATCACGGAGGCGATGCCGATTCCGAGGCCGCCGACCACGCGCCAGAGCACGAGGTCCCAGACCGCGAACGCCGCGCCTGCGCCGATGGAGGAGATGAAGAAGAGCCCGGCGCCGAGCAGCATGACCTTGATGCGGCCCCAGCGGTCGGCCAGGCGGCCCGCAAGGTACGCACCGAGCGCGCAGCCGAGCAGGGCGGAGGCGACGGCGAAGCCGATCAGGGCGGCCGAGAGCTGGAACTCGCCCTGCACCGCCTCCACGGCACCGTTCACCACCGACGAGTCGAAGCCGAAGAGGAAGCCGCCGACCGCCGCCGCGATCGCGAGGCCGATCACCTTCCTCTTCAGCTTCGCCGCCGAGGGGTTCGGGATGTCCGCTCTCCCGCTGGTCGTGTCAGATCGTCCGCTGGTCATGGTCGTCTCCGATTCTCGCGGCCGGTGGGGGCGGGGTGCCGCTCCCGAGCCGGATCACCGGCACGCTACTCCTCTCCGAGGGACCGCCGGGACGGGTTGCGCTCTCCCCCTGCCGGATGTCCTCCCTCCACAGCCGGGCCGGTAGTGCTCTCCTCCCCTGATCCGCTCTGCCGACCACCGGTCCTGACTCGGCTCCGGGAGGGTGGCCGCATGCTCCGATCCCCGCTCCTGCGCCCGGGCGTGTTCGCCCTCGCCGCTCTGCTCGTCGGGGCGCCCCTCGGCGCCTCGCCCTCCGGCACCTCGTCTCCCGGCCGGTCCGACCCGCGGTGGACCCCGCCCGTCGCGGGCTTCTCCGTCGTGGAGCCGTGGGGCGCACCGGCCCACCGCTACGCCCCCGGGCACCGCGGGATCGACCTCGCGGCAGCGGTCGGGCAGCCCGTGGTCGCGGTTGCGGCGGGCACCGTGTCGTTCTCGGGCAGGGTGGTCGACCGGTCCGTGGTGAGCATCGTGCACGCCGACGGACTGGTCTCGACGGTCGAGCCGGTCGACGGATCGGTGCGGGCGGGGCAGGTCCTCACTGCGGGCCAGCCCGTCGGAGCAGTGGGTGCGGGCGGCCACTGCGACGGGAGGTGCGTGCACCTCGGCGTCCGCGAGGGCGGCGACTACGTCTCGCCGATGCGGTTCTTCGGCGGGATCTCCCGGGCGGTGCTGCTGCCGCTGGACGAGGTGGAGCAGGGTGGGGAGCGCGTGACGCAGAAGGCTGCGTCCAGCGACTCGCGGATCCGGTCAGGCGCGGGGGTGGGCGAGGCGGTACGCGTCGCGGACGCGCTCGGTCGAGACGTGGGTGTAGATCTGCGTGGTGCCCAGGCTCGCGTGGCCGAGCAGCTCCTGGACGGCGCGGAGGTCGGCTCCCCCGTCGAGCAGGTGGGTCGCCGCGGTGTGGCGGAGGGTGTGCGGGCCGGACGGGCCGGAGCCCTGCCCGCCGTCGAGCAGCCTCGCCACGACGCCGTAGACCGTGCGCGGGGTGAGGCGCGCGCCCCGCCGTCCCAGCAGCAGGGCCCGGCTCCCGTCGCCGGTGGCGAGAGCGGGTCGGGCGCGCTCCAGGTAGTCGACGAGCGCCTCCTTCGCGGGCACGCCGAACGGGACGACCCGCTGCTTGGCGCCCTTGCCCGTGACGAGCACGGTGAGGCGGCCGAGGTCGAGGTCGCCCACGTCGACGGCGACCAGCTCCGAGACCCGGATCCCCGAGGCGTAGAGCAGCTCGACGATCGCGAGGTCCCGCAGCGCGACCGGGTCCTCCGTCGCGCCGCGCGCCGCGACCGTGTCGAGCAGCTGCTCCGCCTGCGGGAGCGTCAGGACCCGCGGCAGGGTCCGACCGGACTTGGGCGTCTTGAGGCGTGCGGCGACGTCGATCGGCAGCCGCTCGGTCCGCTGCGCCCACGAGGAGAAGGAGCGGACGGCGGCGGTGCGCCGGGCGAGGGTCGCGCGGGCGATCCCGGACTCGGACTCCCGCCACAGCCAGTCGCGCAGCAGCTCGAGGTCGAGCTCGGCGGTGCGGGGCCGCCCTTTCTCCTCCGCGTGGGTGACGAGACCCGCGAGGTCGGAGCGGTAGCCCTTCGCCGTGGCGGGCGAGAGAGAGCGCTCGTCGAGGACATAGCGGAGGAAGTGCTCGATCGAGTCGGCGAGCGTCTCGCCGGTCATGATCCGTCCGGCATCCGCGACCAGAGGTCGATGCGCCCCTGCTCGTCGAGCCCCTCGAGCCGCTCGATCAGGTCCGTGCCGAACCGAGTCGCGATCGGGGCCGGCGCCGTCGGCACGAACGAGGCGGCCACCGTCTCCGGGTGGACGTGGACGAGCGAGAGGCTCTGCGCCCCGTCGATGCCGGCGAGCTCCCGCTCGGGCGCCCCGAGGTCCATCGTGTAACTGGTGGCGCCGGCGACGAACACGGGCACGCCCGCGAAGGCCGCGGCAGTGGGGTAGTGCAGGTGCCCGCCGAGGATCGCGCGGACGTCGGTGCCGCGCACCACCTCCTCGAGGCGGTCGATCCCCCGCAGCTCGAGCACGGTCATCGCGCCGAGCGGTGTGGGCAGCGGAGGGTGGTGCAGGGCGAGGATCGTCCCGAGCGGCGCCGGCGCGGCGAGTTCGTCCTTCAGCCAGGCCAGCTGGGCGTCGGTGAGATCGCCGTGGTGGAAGCCGGGCACCGCGCTGTCGAGCGCGATGAGCCGGAGCCCGCCGAGGTCGACGACCTGGTCCACGGGTCCCGCGCCCGCCGGGTCCTGGTCGAGGAGCACCCGCCGGAAGGCTCCGCGCTCGTCGTGGTTGCCCATCACCCAGACGATCGGGCAGCCGAACCTCTCGCCCACCGGATCGAGCTGCGCGCGCACGCGCCGGTAGGCGTCCTCCTCGCCGCGGTCCGCGACGTCCCCGGTGACCACGATCGCGTCCAGGCGCCCGCCGCGCTCGGCAAGCCGGCCGACCGCCTGCGCGAGCCGGGCGACCGTGTCGACCTTCCCGTAGAGCGGAGCCCCGTCGGCCAGCAGGTGCGTGTCGCTCAGGTGCGCGATGACCCTGTCGGCCGCGCGGAAGTGCCCGAGCTGCGGGCGCTCCCCGCCGTGTCCTGCTGCCGTGGCGTCCATGCCGCTCCCCTCGCCGATGCCCCCTCAGCGTAGGGCGGACCGCCGACAGCGCCGCGGCGGCGGGGCCGCTCATCCGGGTGACCGCTCCCAGTCCCCGTCCTCGGAGCGGTGGACGCGTCCGTCGGCGAGGAGCGCACCCAGAGCCGACAGCGCCGAATCGAGCGATTCACCGGCGAGGCGGGCGACGGTTGCGGCGTCACAGCCTCCTTCGGAATCGACGACGGCCAGGACTCGCGTCTCAGCCGCGGTCAGCGCTCGGCGCGTTCCGTCCTCGTCACCGACTCCGAGCAGTTCGAGCACGTCCGGCGGCGAGGTGACACAGGTCGCCGCGTATTCGCGGAGGAGCCGGTGGCAGCCGGCGGAGGAGGCGCTGGTGACCGGGCCCGGGACCGCGCCGAGGGGGCGGCCCAGGGCGGCCGCGTGGCCGGCGGTGTTGAGGGAGCCGGAGCGGGCGCCGGCCTCGACGACGACGGTGCCGGCGGTCGAGGCGGCGATGAGGCGGTTGCGCTGCAGGAATCGCCAGCGGGTGGGAGTCGTGCCCGGCGGGACCTCGGTCGCGACGCCGCAGCCGGGGGTGGCGATGATGCGGTGGAGGAGGTCGGCGTGGGCCGTCGGGTAGAGGCGGTCCGCTCCCCCGGCGAGGAACGCGACCGTGCGACCTCCCGAGCCGAGGGCGGCGCGGTGGGCGACGGCGTCGATCCCGAAGGCGCCGCCCGAGACGACCGAGACGCCGCGGGTCGCGACGCCCGCGGCGAGTTCGGCGGCCACGTGCTCGCCGTAGCCGGTCGCAGCGCGTGCGCCGACGAGGGCCAGCCGGTGCGGCGGAGCGAAGGCCGCGGGATCGCCGCGCAGCCAGAGCAGGAGCGGCGCGTGCGGCCCGAGGTCGTCGAGCGACTCGGGCCACTCGGGAGCCCCGGGAAGCAGCAGCCGGGCGCCGAGGCGCTCAGCGATCTCGAGACGGCGGAACAGGAGCCTGCGGTCCAGGCGCGGCCGCCAGCGGGTCAGCCCCGACTGCAGCGCGGCGACCTCGGAGCCGAGCAGCGCGCTCGCCGGGTCACCCTCCTCGGAGGGAGCGCGATGCGGAGGCGCGAGGATCTCCTCCGCGGAGGAGGACGACACGACGTGCGCGAACGCCTCCGCCGGCCCGACCCGCTCGATGAGGAGGGCTGCGACGGAGTCGCCGGGCTCGGTCAGCGAGTTCCAGGCGCATCGAGCGGCGGCGTCCACGAGCTCGCTCCGCGCGCCGTCCGACTCGCCCGTCCTCTCGGCAGCTGACCCCGGATCGGCTGCGCTGCTCGGCAGCAGACGGCGGACGGCATCGAGCTCCGCGGCGTCGAAGAGGGAGTCGGGCCGGATCACGCGGCACCTCCTCGGAGGACGAGCGCGCGTGCCAGGTGGGCTGCGGTCGGCCGGTCGGCCGCGTCGAGGTCCGCGAGAGTCCAGGCCAGCCGCAGGACCCGGTCGTAGCCGCGCATGGTCACCAGACCGCGCTCGAGGGCCCGGTCGAGCGTGCGGGACTCGGCGCTGGTCGGGCGCACCGCGTCCGAGCGCAGCCACGCGCCGGAGACCTCCGAGTTGAGCGTCCACGGAGTGGAGGCGAGGCGGGCGCCGGCCAGGGACCGAGCAGCAGCGACACGGGCGCGGGCCTCGCCCGTCGACATCCCCGGCGAGTCGCGGCGCGCCGCCAGCTGAGCCGCGCTGATGCGGCGGACGGTCAAGCGGATGTCGACGCGGTCGAGCAGCGGGCCGCTGAGCCGCGCCAGGTACCGGCGGCGGACCGCGGGGGCGCAGGTGCAGGTCTCACCGGGAATGCCGAAGCGGCCGCACGGACACGGGTTGGCCGCGAGGACGAGCTGCACCCGCGCGGGGAACTCGGCGACAGCGTTCGCCCGGTGGATGCGGATCACTCCGGACTCGAGCGGCTGGCGCAGCGCGTCGAGCGCGACGGAGGAGAACTCGGGGGCCTCGTCGAGGAACAGCACGCCGCGGGTGGCGCGGGCGACCGCACCGGGACGGATGCGGCCGCTGCCCCCGCCGACGATCGCCGCGGATGAGGCGGAGTGGTGCGGACTCTCGAACGGCGGCCTGCGCACCAGCGCGCCACCGGTCGGCGCTCCGACGAGCGAGCGCATGCAGGTCGCCTCGAACGCGGCGGCGTCGTCGAGATCGGGGAGGATGCCCGGCAGGCGCGAGGCGAGCATCGTCTTCCCGGCGCCGGGAGGCCCGAGCAGGAACACGTGGTGCCCGCCCGCCGCCGCGACCACCATCGCCTCGGCCGCCTCTTCGTTGCCCACCACGTCGGACAGGTCGAGGCGGGCCTCCGGCTCGGCCAGCGTCGCGGGCGGCGGCGCGGCCTCGGGGAGCACCGGCACCTCCCACTCCGCTCCGTGCCAGACGGCGGCCGCCGCCAGCGAGGAGACCGCGATCACCTCGACGCCGTCGACCAGCTCCGCCTCGAGCCGGTCCTCGACGGGGACCATCACACGGCGCCTGCCCTCGCGAGCGGCCGCGAGCACCGCGGGCAGCACGCCCGGGACCGAGCGCAGCCGGCCGTCCAACCCGAGCTCGCCGATGTGGACGACCGCGGCGACCGACTCCGCGTCGACCTCCCGGAGTGACGCGAGAGCGGCCAGCCCGATCGCGAGGTCGAAGGCGGAGCCGTGCTTGGGCATCGCGGCCGGCGAGAGGTTCACCGTGATCTTGTACTCGGCGATCGTGCTGCCGGAGTTGATCGCGGCCGAGCGGACCCGCTCCTTCGCCTGCGCGAGCGCCGCGTCGGGCAGGCCGATGAGCACCATGCCGGGCGTGCCGTCTGCTGAGTGCGCCTCCACTCCGACCACGGCTCCGGCGAAGCCGACGAGGCCGACGGCGGACGTCCTTCCCAGGCCCATCACGCCACCGCCCGCAGGTGCCGGATCTGCGACGGGACTCCCCCGGGCGCGACGATGCCTACCGCGTCGATCCGCAGGTGGCGGGAGCGCTCGTGGTGCTCGTCGGCCCACGCGTAGGCGAGCCGGCGCAGGCGCTGCGCCTTGGCCCGCGTGATGGCCTCGACCGGCAGTCCGAAGCGCGTCGACGAGCGCGTCTTCACCTCCACCACGACCAGTGCTGATCCGTCGCGGGCGACGATGTCGAGCTCGCCCTCGCGGATCCTCCAGTTGCGGTCGAGGATCTCGAATCCGCTGTCTCTCAGGTGCGCCGCCGCGATCTCCTCGCCGCGCCGCCCCAGTTCGTCCTTGTCCATGCGTCCTCCTGCCGGAAGCGTGCAGGAGCAGGCGGGCGCGGCGGAGTGGAGGGTGACGGTTCCGGGGAGAACGTGCCAGATCGACGGCTGTGGAGGGAGGCCGGGCACCGGCAGGACGGCGGACGGCGGCTGCTCGACCTGCACGTGGCGGGACCGGGGGTCTCGATACGCCGCCGGAGGCGGCTACTCGACCAGCAAGGAGTTCAGAGGCGGCTGCTCGACCGGCGAAGACGGGCGGCTACTCGACCAGCACCGGGGCCGGAGCCTGCGACGACAGAGCCCTACTCGTCGAGTGCGAGCTCCTTGGGGAGCTCGAACTCCTTGCGGGACAGCTCCTCGACGTTGACGTCCTTGAACGTCAGCACGCGCACCGACTTCACGAAGCGGTCGGAGCGGTAGACGTCCCAGACCCACACGTCGCGCATGGTCAGCTCGAAGTAGAAGTCGTGCTCGGTGTCGCGGCGGACCAGGTCGACCTCGTTCGCCAGGTAGAACCGGCGCTCGGTCTCGACGACGTACGAGAACTGCGAGACGACGTCGCGGTACTCCCGGTACAGTGCCAGCTCGACCTCGCGGTCGTAGTCCTCGAATTCGTCCTCATCCATCGTTGGACAATCCTACGCCGCGCCGACGGGCCCGGACGCCGGGACCGCCTCCTTGGCGCTCTCCCGCGACTTCGACAGCCAGGTCACCCGGTGCAGCGGGGACGGTCCGACCCGCTCGATCCCCGCCCAGTGCGCCGCGCTGCCGTAGCCCTTGTTGCTGTCCCAGGCGTAGTCGGCGAAGTCGTCGTGGTGGCGCACCATCTGGCCGTCCCGGCCCACCTTCGCGAGCACGGAGGCGGCGGACACGGCGGCGCAGTCCCGATCGGCCTTCACGCGCGTGACGATCGTCAGCTCGGCCGCCCAGGTCCCCAGAGCGGGCGTCAGCCAGTCGTGGGCGCCGTCGAGGAGGACGACCGCGGTCGCGAGGTCCACGCCCTGATCGGCGAGGCGCTCGATCCCCCGCGACGCGGCGCGGCCGAGGCCGACGATGATCCCGGTCTCGTCGATCTCGTCCGCGGAGGACTCGCCGATCGCCCAGGCCGAGACCCACTTCGCCACTCCCGGCAGCAGCGCTTCGCGGCGGGCGGGAGCGAGCATCTTGGAGTCGCGGAGTCCTTCGGGGAAGCGCCCGCAGCGCGTGCCGATCGACACGACGCCGACCGAGACCGGGCCGGCGATGGCGCCGCGGCCGACCTCGTCGCAGCCGATGACCGTCTCGTAGCCCTGCCGGAAGAGGCGCCTCTCCTGGGTCAGCGTCGGCTCGGCGACGACCACCTAGCCCTGCCCGCTCTGCGCGTCGTCCGAGCCCTCCTCGGAGGCCTCGGTGTCGACTCCGCGGAACACCGACGGGTAGTCATCGAGCCACGCCCACTGCTGCACGGGCCAGGTCACGAGGATCGCGCGACCCACGACGTTGTCGATCGGCACGAACCCGCCGCCCGGCTTGTCGGTGTTGTAGCGGGAGTCGGCGGAGTTGTAGCGGTTGTCGCCCATCACCCAGAGCGAGCCCTCGGGCACCACGACGTCGAACGGGGTGGCCGAGACGGCCTGCACCCCGTCGGGGAGCTTCACGTATGGCTCGTCAATCGGGTTGCCGTTGATCTCGACCTGGCCGAGCGGAGTGCAGCAGGTCACGTGGTCGCCGGGCAGGCCGATGACGCGCTTGATGAGGTGGTCGTTGCTGTCGGGGGCGGTGAGGCCGACGAGCGCGAGAGCCGAGTCGACCGCGGCCTGGAACGGCGGCACGGAGGGCTCGGAGCTCGGCGAGAGCCAGCCGCCGGGATCGCGGAAGACGACGACGTCGCCGCGCGAGATCGGCACGACTCCGGGCACGAGCTCGTTCACGAGGATCCGGTCGTTCTCGACGAGCGTCTGCTCCATCGAGGAGGAGGGGATGTAGAACGAGCGGATCAGGAAGGTCTTCACCAGGAAGGAGACCAGCACCGCGACCACGAAGATGATCAGCACGTCGCGGAGGAAGAGCAGGACGCCCCGGCGCTTGCGCGGGCGCTTCTCGGACGGATCCGCCGAGTGGCGGGCGTGGTCCTCGCCTCCGGGGAGGCGGACCGGGGCCGTGCTGTCTGTCATCGCTCGCCGTCGCCCCTACTGTGCATCACCGGGTGGACTCCCCGGACGGATCGCCCCCGAGAAAGGGAGGAACCCCGGTCCATCATAGGTGGACCGGGGTTCCCGAGAAGTCGTGCGGATGCCGCTCAGGCGTCGCGCTTCTCCTTGATCTTGGCCTTCTTGCCGCGCAGGTTGCGCAGGTAGTAGAGCTTCGCGCGACGGACGTCACCGCGGGTGACGACCTCGATGTGGTCGATGACCGGCGAGTGCACGGGGAACGTGCGCTCGACGCCGACCTGGAAGCTCACCTTGCGGACGGTGAAGGTCTCGCGGACGCCCTCGTTGGAGCGGCCGATGACGACGCCCTGGAAGACCTGGATGCGCGAGCGGGAGCCCTCGACGATGTTGACGTGGACCTTGACGGTGTCGCCGGCGCGGAAGTCCGGGACATCGCTGCGGAGGGACGCCGCATCGACGGAATCGAGGATGTGCATGCTGTATCGCTCTCCGTGCCCGCCACAGGTCGAACACCGTTTCGTTGATGGAAGTCGGTCGTGCCCACGTCGTCGCGGCTCCCCTGTGGCAGAGCCTGCGCGAGGCACAAGCGCTCATTCTGCCATGCCGCGTCGATCCGCGTCAAAGCTGGGTGTTCCACGAGCAAGGCCCCGCAGCGGAACGACCCCTCGCGGGAGGCCTGTGCCCTCAGAGGACGATGGTCTGCCCGTCCTGGGGGCGCTCCGGGTCGAAGCCCTCGCCGGCGACGGGGCGGTGAGCGCCCTCGGCCTGCACGGACGCCGCCTCCGAGAAGGCGAGGAGAGTGGCGCGCGCGTCGGCGAGGAACCGCCACGCCGAGTGCCAGAAGGCGGCCACTCCGAGGACCACCGAGAGCAGGCCCAGCGCCCAGGCGCCGGGCGGGAAGAAGCCGAAGGCGATCAGGGAGAGGTGCCACGCGCCGACCACGGCCACGTCGCCCCACGCGGGGGTGCGCGTGGGCCGCACGGTCACCCGGAATGCGACGATCGCGGCCACAGCCGTGAGTGCGACCGCCAGAATGGGAAGGGCGATCACCAGGCCGAGCACGGTCCATCCGCTCGATCCTCCGAAGACCCCGTACCCGAAGAGGATCCAGAGGGGCAGCACGATCGCCGCCGGGAACTGCCAGGAACCGAATGCCCGTCGCGTGCGCATGCACCGACCGTACCCACCACCGCTGAACAACGGCTCAGCGGACCCCGAGAGGATCAGGATGATCGAGCTACGCACCCCCGCCGAGATCGAGGAGATGCGTCCCGCCGGCCGCTTCGTCGGCGAGGTACTGAAGGCCACCTCCGCCGCCGCCGCCGTGGGCGTGAACCTGCTGGAGCTCGACCGGCTCGCTCACGACATGATCCGCAGGGCCGGCGCCGAGTCCTGCTACATCGACTACCACCCCTCCTTCGGCGCGAGCCCCTTCGGCAAGGTCATCTGCACCTCCGTCAACGACGCGGTGCTGCACGGCCTGCCCTTCGACTACCGCCTGAAGGACGGCGACCTGCTCACCCTCGACTTCGCCGCCTCCGTGAACGGCTGGGTCGCCGACTCGGCGATCAGCGTCGTGGTCGGGACGCCGCGCGAGGAGGACCTCGCCCTCATCGACACCACCACCCGCGCGCTCGAGGCCGGCATCGCCGCCGCGCAGCCCGGGAAGAAGATCGGCGACATCTCCGCGGCCATCGCGGCCGTCGCGCGCGCCGAGGGCCTGTCCATCAACACCGACTTCGGCGGCCACGGTGTCGGCCGCACGATGCACGGCGACCCGCACATCCCCAACGACGGACGCGCCGGCCGCGGCTACCCGCTCCGCCCGGGCCTCGTCGTCGCGATCGAGCCGTGGTTCCTGCAGACGACCGACGAGATCTACACGGACAAGGACGGCTGGACCCTCCGCAGCCGCGACGGCTCGCGCGGCGCCCACATGGAGCACACGATCGCCATCACCGAGACGGGGAACGTCGTCCTCTCCGCTCGGGACTGACCGAGTAGTGGACAGCGACGCTATCCGATAGCGATACTGTCCGTGTGCGAATCTCGGAGCTCAGCCGCAGCAGCGGCGTCAGCCTGCCCACGATCAAGTACTACATCCGGGAGGGGCTGCTGCCGCCGGGCGACGCCGCCGGCCCCCAGCGGGCGGAGTACGGGGACGCCCACGTCGCCCGCCTGACGCTGCTCCGGGCGCTCATCGAGAGCGGCGGCGTCGGCATCGCCGGCGCGAAGCGGATCGCGGCCGCGCTCGACGCGGGCATCGGCCCGACTGCGGCGTTCGAGGTGGCGCAGGACGTGGTCTCCGTGAGCGCCGACTCGACGGCGTCCGCCACCGAGGCGTCGGTGCGGCGGATCGCCGAGACGGTGGGCGCCGACCACTGCGGCCACCCCGCCGTGGCGACGGCGGCCCGGGCGCTCGACGCGCTCGAGCTCTCCACCGGACCGATGAGCGCCCGCTGGCTCGAGGCCTACGCCCGCGCCGCCGCCCTCGTCGCCTCCGCCGACCTCGACGAGCTGCAGGCCCGCGAGAGCGTGAGCGAGCAGGCGGCCGTCGCCGCGGTCGGCACCGCGCTCGGAGACGTGGTGCTGCAGTCGCTCCGGCGCGTCGCCCAGGCTCGCGAGACGCAGAGCCGCTTCGGCGGCGGGGCCGAGGCGGTCCGATGAGCACGGCGACCGAGACGCCCGCGAGCACAGCCTCCGCCGCCCCGCACCGGCCCCTCCTGGTGCTCGCTGCCGCGATGGCGGTCGGCGCCCTCCTCTGTGTGATCGCACTGGTCGTCGATCCCCGCGAGCTCGGCGGGCAGCCGCTCTGGGCCAAGCCGCTGAAGTTCTGCCTGTCGATCGCGCTGTACGCCGTGACGCTCGCCTGGCTGATCGGGCTCGTGCCCCGCCGACGCCGCCTCGCCCGAGCGCTGGGCACGATCGCGGCGGTCGGCCTGGCGGTCGAGATGGTCGTGATCGGAGGCGCCGCCCTGGTCGGCGAGCGCAGCCACTTCGACGTCTCCACTCCCCTGCACGCTGCGCTCTGGGCCTCGATGGCCGTCTCGATCGTGGTGGTCTGGCTGGCGACGCTGGTCCTCGCCGCCCTCCTGGCGCGGGTGCCGCTCGGCGACCCGGCGCTGACGCTCGCCGTACGCGCCGGACTCGTGATCGGGCTCGTCGGGATGGGCCTCGCGTTCCTGATGACGGGCCCGTCGCCCGGCCAGATCAGCGACTACCAGGGCGTCGTCGGCGCGCACGCCGTCGGAGTCGCGGACGGCGGACCGGGACTCCCGCTGCTGGGCTGGAGCACCACCGGCGGCGATCTGCGCATCCCGCACTTCGTCGGGATGCACGCCCTCCAGGGGCTCCCGCTGCTCGCGCTGCTGCTCGGACGGCTGGCACCCCGGATCCCCGTGCTGCGCCCTGGATCGATCCGGCTGCGGCTCGTCGCACTGGCCTCGGCGGCCTGGGCGTCCGCCGTCGGCCTCACCTGCTGGCAGGCACTGCGCGGACAGGCGCTGACCGCACCGGATCCGATGACCCTCGCCGTCGCTACTGTGGCGGTGGTCGCCCTCGCTGGAGGCACGATCCTCACCCTCGCACGAACGGAGGCCCGCGCATGAGCCGGCTGCACCGCGGCTGGACGCCGCTCGGGATCGTCTACCTCGTCCTCGCCCTCGCCGGGCTGATCGGAACGTGGACCTGGAACGTGCGGGCGATGCAGGAGGGCGCGGACGTGCTGGCCGGCCTCGCCGCGGGCGGGCCGTGGGTGTCGTCGTTCTCGACCGACCTGCTGGTCGTCGCGATCGCGGCCGTCGCCTTCATGGTCGTGGAGGGCCGCCGGATCGGGATGCGCCGCGTCTGGATCCTGGTGCTGCTCGCGCCGCTGGTCGCCCTCGCGTTCGCGTTCCCGCTCTTCCTGGCCCTCCGCGACCGGCACCTGGCCCTCTCGACCCGGTGATCGCCGCCGCGAGATGCCACCTGTGAGGACGACACGCCGCGGCGCCGCGTCAGAGGTGGCATCTCGCAGCGGGGCTCAGGGCAGCAGTTCGGGGCGGACGCGGCGCGTGCGCTCGACGCTCTGCTCGTGGCGCCAGGTGGCGATCGCCCCGTGGTTGCCGCTGAGGAGCACCGGAGGGACGTCGAGGCCCCGCCAGGAGGCCGGCTTGGTGTAGCTCGGGTACTCGAGCAGCCCGTCGGAGTGGCTCTCCTCGACCAGGCTCGCCGGGTTGCCGACCACGCCCGGGACCAGGCGCCCGACGGCCTCGATCATCGCCATCACGGCGACCTCTCCTCCGTTGAGGACGTAGTCGCCGAGGCTGATCAGACGCACCCGCGCGCGCTCGGCCGTGTGGTCGACGACGCGCTGGTCGATGCCCTCGTAGCGGCCGCAGCCGAAGACGAGGGACGACTCCTCCGCGAGCTCGCGAGCGGTCGCCTGGGTGAAGAGCTCGCCCGCCGGCGAGGGGAAGATCACTACCGGATCCTCCGCCGAGGCGAGGATCGAGTCGAGCGCCTCGCCCCACGGCTCCGGACGCATCACCATGCCGGCTCCGCCGCCGTAGGGCGTGTCGTCGACGGTGCGGTGGCGGTCGTGGGTGAAGTCGCGGAGGTCGTGCACGCCGAGCTCGATCAGCCCGCTCTGCCGCGCACGGCCGAGCAGGCTGATGTCGAGCACGCCGAAGAACTCCGGGAAGATCGAGACGATGTCGATCCTCACGACCGGGGCTCCTCCTCGGAGGCGGCGTCGGAGGCGGCCGAGGGCTCGGCGCCGGCGGGCTCCTCGAGAGCGGCGTCCGTGTCAGCGGAGGGATCGGGCTCCGCAGCGTCAGCGGAGGCGTCCGGCTCGTCGGCGTCCGCGGGCGCGCTCAGCGCCGGATCCGCGAGGTCGACACCGCTGAGGTCGACCGCGGCGGGCTCCTCCTCGGGAGCCTCCTCGAACAGGCCGATCGGCGGCGTGACCGTGACGATCCCCGCGGCGGCGTCGACGGAGGGGACGATCGCGTTCACGAACGGCACCATCACCTCGCCGGAGGGGGTGCCGACGATGAGCAGGTCCTGTGCGGGGAAGTGGTCGACGCGGCGGACGGTGCCGACCTCGACGCCGTCGCGGACGACCTTCATGCCGACCAGCTGGTAGTCGTACCAGGAGTCGTCCTCGCCCGGCTGAGTCTGCACCTCCTCGTCGATCCAGAGGATCGCCTTCAGGAGGGTCTCGGCGGCGTTGCGGTCGTCGACGCCCCGGAAGAACGCGACGGGGTGGCTGTTGTACCAGCGCAGCTCGACGAGCTCGAGCTTCTTGCCGTGCCACTCGGAGGTGCGGGGCACCTGCAGTGTGAACGTGGATCCGGGAGTGAAGCGCTTGTCGGGCTCGTCCGTGTACAGCTCGAGCTTGATGGCGCCCTTGAGCCCGTGGGCCTTGGTGAGTCGGGCGACGCGGAGCTGCGTCGTGCCCGGTCCGGTGACCGACACCTCTACTTGTCGGTGTCGACGACGTCGACGCGCACGCGGCGCCCGTCGGCGAGCGCGGCGACGAGAGTGCGGACGGCCTTGGCGGTGCGACCGGAGCGTCCGATCACGCGGCCGAGGTCCTCGGGGTGCACGCGCACCTCGAGGACCTCTCCGCGCGGGGAGCTCGTGGCCACGACACTGACCTCATCGGGGTTCTCGACGATCCCCTTGACGAGGTGTTCGACGGCGGGAGCGAGCACTGACTACGCCTCGGTGGAGGTCTCGTCGGCGGTGTCCTCGACCGGGGCGGCCTTGGCCGGAGCCTCGGACTTCGGCTTGAGGACGGGCTTCTTCTTCGCGTCGACGACGAACGGAGCCTTGGGCTCCTTCACCTGGACGGTGCTGACGGCGTCGGCGTCGCCCTTGTAGCGGCCCCAGTCGCCGGTCAGCTTGAGGATCGCGGCGACCTGCTCGGTCGGCTGCGCGCCGACTCCGAGCCAGTACTGCGCGCGCTCCGAGTCGACCTGGATGAACGAGGGCTGCTCGGTGGGGTGGTACTTGCCGATCTCCTCGATCACGCGGCCGTCGCGCTTGGTGCGCGAGTCGGCGACGACGATGCGATAGTAGGGCGCCCGGATCTTGCCGAGGCGCTTCAGACGAATCTTGACAGCCACAATTCTCCTGTGTGGTCGTTGACCGGTGTCCGGTCGATGATGGATGAACTGAGCCGTGAGCGTGGGGGCACACCCGGCGGAAGCTCGAGGGGGTTTCGTCGGCGGTGAGTAGAGGGTCGACCGCCTCGGACCCGACGGATCATTCTGCCAGAAAAACCGCCCCGGTGCGGGCCCGGCACGCCGCCGCCGTCCGGCGCCCGCACGCGAGCGGGCCGGGCGGTGCCGGGAGAGCCGCCGCCGGGGGCTCGGCGTCCGCCCCGGCCGCAGGTGGCAGGATGGCGAGGCGCGTCCCGATCGGCGGACGCCCGGATCCGATGAGGACCACGCCATGGAGATCAGCTTCGCCGCATCAGACCGCTCCACGCTCGGGATCGAGTGGGAGGTCGCGATCGTCGACCGGCAGACGGGCGATCTCGCCAACGTCGCCGACGTGGTGCTGGAGGCGCTCCGCGGCGACGACGGTGCCCCGCACCCGCACATCACCGGCGAGCTCCTGCGCAACACGGTCGAGCTGGTCTCGGGCGTGCACACCTCCGTCCGCGACGCCGTCGCCGACCTGCAGGACCAGCTGCGGCAGGTGCGCGAAATCACCGACCCGATGGGACTCGACCTCGTGTGCTCGGGCACGCACCCGTTCGCGCAGTGGTTCGACCAGGCCATCACGGACAAGGAGCGGTACCACCGCCTCATCGACCGGACCCAATGGTGGGGCCGGAACATGATGATCTGGGGCATCCACGTGCACGTCGGCGTCGAGCACCGCGACAAGGTGCTGCCGATCCTGAACTCGCTGCTCGACTACTACCCGCATCTGCAGGCGCTCTCGGCGTCGAGCCCGTTCTGGGGCGGAGTCGACACGGGCTACGCCTCGAACCGCGCGCTGATGTTCCAGCAGCTGCCGACGGCGGGCCTGCCTCCGCAGTTCGGCGCCTGGGCGAACTACGAGGAGTACGTCGACGACATGATGCGCACCGGCGTCATCGACGACCACACGGAGGTCCGCTGGGACATCCGTCCCTCACCGCAGTGGGGCACGCTCGAGATGCGCGCGTGCGACGGCCTCTCCTCCGCGGAGGAGATCGGAGCGGTCGCGGCGCTGATCCAGTGCCTCGTCGAGCACCTCTCGTCGCGGCTGGACGCCGGCGAGGACCTGCCGACGATGCAGCCCTGGTACGTGCGCGAGAACAAGTGGCGCGCGGCCCGCTACGGCCTCGACGCCGAGATCATCCTCGACGCCGCCGGAGCCGAGCGGCTGGTCACCGACGACATCCGCGACCTGCTCGTCACCCTCGCGCCGGTCGCCGAGCGCCTCGACTGCGTGAAGGAGCTCGCCGACGTCGAGCTGATCCTGGTCGCGGGAGCGAGCTACCAGCGCCAGCTGCGCACGGCCGCGGCCAACGACGGCGATTTGAAGGCGGTCGTCCGGGCGCTCGCGGGCGAGCTGCGCGACGGATTGCAGGACCCCCGCTCGTGACGCGTCCCGTCCTCCTCGCCGCAGCCGCGATCGGCGCGCTGGCCCTCGGCCTCGCCGGCTGCTCGTCCTCGACGACGACCGGCCCGGCGACCGCGTCTCCCGCCGGCACCGCCACTCCCCTCCCCACCGTCACCGCCGATCCGCTGCCGCTCTCGATCGGCGGCTCCCTGCCCGCAGGCTCCCGCGTGACGATCGTCGGCGACAGCATCGTGCGCGGTCTGAACGTCGACCCCGAGCAGGCCTGGCCCGCACTCGTCGGCGACGACCTCGGCTGGGAGGTCACGAACCTGGGCTGCGACGGCGGCGGCTTCATCGAGCCGGGCGACTGCGGCGTCGCGATCGGCGACCGCGCGGAGGAGATCGCCGACACCCGGCCTGACGCGATCGTGCTGATCGCCAGCAGCAACGACCTGGGCTGGGATCCGGAGGACGTGGACGCCGCGATCGGGCCGGCAGTGGACGCGATCGTGTCCGCCTCGCCCTCGGCCCGGCTGATCGCGCTCGACTCGGTCTGGGGCCCCGACCCGCGCCCCTCCGATCTCGACGAGTACGACGCGGCTCTGGTCGAGGCCGTGACGGCCGCCGGCGGCGGTGCCCTGGAGTACCCCGACCCGCTCCGCGAGGACGGACTGCTCGGCGAGGACGGCGTGCATCCCACGGTCGAGGGCCAGCGGGCCCTGGCCGACGCTTTCGAGGTGGCGGCCGAGAAGTCCGGCCTCGCCAGGGCCGTGCCGACCGGCCAGCGCGCGACGGACGCTCCGGCGGCCTGACTCCGACGCGGGGCGCCGCCGTACCGGCGCCCCGACGGGTCAGCGCGCGGTGCTGTTCCGGCCGTCGCGCCAGCCGAGCAGGTCGCGCACGGGCGCGAGGTCGATGTCCGGACCGGTGATGCCGAGCGTGAACAGGCGGGCGCCCAGGTCGTACTGCTGGTCGAGCACGTCGAAGGAGGCGTCGCCGACTCCGCCGCGCACGCTCGCGCCGGTCGAGATCTCGATCGCCGCCGGATCGCGGTCGACGCGGCCGCACCACTCCGAGAGCACACCGAGCTTGCGCTCGAGCGTCGGGACGTCCGAGAAGCTGTGCCAGATGTCGGCGTGCTCGGCGACGATCCGCAGCGTCTTCTTCTCGCCGCCGCCGCCGATCATCACCGGGATGTCGCGGGTGGGCGCCGGGTTGAGCATCGACCACCGGCTGCGGATGCGCGGCATCGCCTCGGAGAGCTCGTCGAGGCGGGAGCCGGGGGTGCCGAACTCGTAGCCGTACTCCTCGTAGTCCCGCTCGAACCAGCCCGAGCCGATGCCGAAGATCAGACGGCCCTCGGCGCCCTTGGCGCTGATGTGGTCGACCGTGCGCGCCATGTCGGCGAGGAGGTCGGGGTTCCGGTAGCTGTTGCACGTGACCAGCGGGCCGAACTCGATGCGGCTGGTCTGCTCGGCCCAGGCCGCGAGCATGCTCCAGCCCTCGAAGTGCAGGCCGTTCGGCTCTCCGGAGAGCGGGAAGAAGTGGTCCCAGTTGAAGGCGATGTCGACGCCGAGGTCCTCGAGCTCGGCGAGCGTGTCGCGGATGACCTCGTAGGGGACGTGCTGCGGTGCGATCTGGACGCCGATGCGGACGGGGCGCGCGTGTGCGGTTGTCATGCCCTCACGCTAGCGAGCGGTGCGCGCCCTGGGGATCCCCGGCGTCGCTCCGAGCAGCCCCGCTACTCCCCCGCCGGATCCGGCGAGGCGGTCGGGGCCTCGTCGCTCGTGGAGCGCGCGAGCTTGACGACCGTGGCGCCGTCGTCGTCGAACAGGCGGAGCCGCCCGCCGTCGAGCGAGGCCATCGCCGCCCCCGAGAAGATCCTCGGCAGGGCGACGCCGTCGCAGGCGATCTCCGTGCTGGGCCCCGCCGAGACGGAGAGCGCGCCCTCTCCGTCGATCGACCACTCGCCCTGCGCGCCGTTGCAGCCGTCGGAGCCCGTCCAGGTGCCGTCCTCCGCGATCAGGAGGAACGGCACGTCGGGCGCGTCGTAGGACACGCCCGTCACCCAGCGGCCGACCAGGTCCTCCGGGGAGGGCGCGGTCATCGCGTCGACCCCGGAGCCCTCGGCGCAACCGGTGAGCCCGAGCACGGCCGCGAGGACGAGGACACCGCCCGCGCGTCCGGCCGAGACCCGCCTCATCGCCCGAGGAGCTTCTGCAGCTGCTCGAGCTCCTCCGGCGTGGGCTGGGCGCCCTTGCCGGCACCGCCGCCCAGGCCGAAGCCGGAGCCGCCCGCCTCGCCCGGGCGGGGCCCGGAGGTGATCGCGGCGTTCTCGGCGGCCCGCTTGGCGGGGTTGCCGGACTTGCTGCTCTTCTTCTTCTGCGGCTTCGGACGGCCCTGGTAGCCGGCTCCGGGCACGGGACCCATGCCGGGGACGGAGGGCATCCCGCCCTTGGCGACCGTCTTCATCATCTTGGCGGCCTGCTCGAAGCGCTGGACGAGCTGGTTGACGTCCGTGACCGTCATGCCGGAGCCGCGCGCGATGCGCAGGCGGCGCGAGCCGTTGAGCAGCTTGGGATTGACCCGCTCCGCCTTCGTCATCGACTGGATGATCGCCTCGGTGCGCACGATCTCGCGCTCGTCGAACTGGTCGAGCTGCTCGCGCATGCCCTTCGCGCCGGGCAGCATGCCGATCATCTTCTTGATCGAGCCCATGTTGCGCAGCTGCTGCATCTGGCCGAGGAAGTCGTCCAGGGTGAACGTGTCCCCCATGATCTTCTCGGCGATCTTGCGCGCCTCGTCCTCGTCGAACGCGGACTGCGCCTGCTCGATGAGGGTGAGCACGTCGCCGAGGTCGAGGATGCGGCTCGCCATGCGGTCGGGGTGGAACTGCTCGAAGTCGTCGAGCGACTCGCCCGTGGAGGCGAAGAGGATCGGGCGGCCGGTGAGCGAGGCGACCGAGAGCGCCGCGCCGCCGCGGGCGTCTCCGTCGAGCTTGGAGAGGACGACGCCGGTGAAGTCGACGCCCTCCTGGAAGGCCTTCGCGGTCGCGACCGCGTCCTGGCCGATCATCGCGTCGATGACGAACAGCACCTCGTCGGGGTTCGTGACGCGGCGGATGTCGGCGGCCTGCTTCATCATGTCGGCGTCGACGCCGAGGCGTCCGGCCGTGTCGATGATGACCGTGTCGTACTGCTTGTCGGTCGCGAAGCGGATCGCGTTCTGTGCGACCTTGACCGGGTTGCCGACGCCGTTGCCCGGCTCGGGCGCGTAGACCGCGACTCCGGCCTGCTCGCCGACGACCTGCAGCTGCTGCACCGCGTTGGGGCGCTGAAGGTCGGCCGCGACGAGCAGCGGGGTGTGGCCGTCCTTGCCGAGGTACTTGCCGAGCTTGCCCGCGAGCGTCGTCTTGCCCGCGCCCTGGAGGCCGGCGAGCATGATGACGGTCGGCGGGCGCTTGGCGAACTCGAGGCGGCGCGACTGCCCGCCGAGGATCGCGACGAGCTCCTCGTTGACGATCTGGACGACCTGCTGGGCCGGGTTAAGCGCCTTGTTGACCTCGTCGCCGAGGGCGCGCTCGCGGACCTTGCCGGTGAACTCCTTCACGACCTCCAGCGCGACGTCGGCGTCGAGCAGCGCGCGCCGGATCTCACGGACGGTGCCGTCGACGTCCGACGCGGAGAGCTTGCCCTTCGTGCGGAGGTTCTTGAAGGTCTCGACGAGTCGATCGGAGAGGGTGCCGAAAGTAGCCATGATGCCCGGAATTCTACCGGAGGCCCGGAGGGTCTGCGGGCGGGGACGCCGATCGGGCCGCGATCGGCGCGATCACGGCGGCCCGGATTAACTGGTCCCGGTCCAAGAAGCGGGTTAGGGTGGCCCGGTGATCGAGACACTGGTGGCGGGCGACTCCGCGGACCCCCTGGACTACCGCGACGGCTGGGAGCTCCAGCGACGCCTGCACGCCGAGGTGGTGGCGGGCCGGAGGCCGGACACCCTCGTGCTGTGCGAGCACTCCTCCGTCTACACCGCCGGCAAGCGCACCGAGGCGCACGAGCGCCCGGACGACGGCTCGCCCGTGGTCGACGTCGACCGCGGAGGTCGGATCACCTGGCACGGCCCGGGCCAGCTCGTCGGCTACCCGATCGTGCGGCTCGGCGAGCCCGTCGACGTGGTCGCCTACGTCCGCTCGCTGGAGGGCGTGCTGATCGCCGCGCTCGACGACCTGGGCGTGCAGGGGCAGCGCGTCGGCGGGCGCTCGGGAGTGTGGATCCCGAGGGACGGCGGCGCCGACAAGATCGCCGCGATCGGCATCCGCGTCGCCTCGGGCGTGACGATGCACGGCTTCGCCCTCAACGTCTCGAACAGCCTCGAGCCCTACGCCCGCATCGTCGCCTGCGGCATCGCCGACGCCGGGGTGACGACGCTCGAGCGCGAGCGCGGCGAAGCTCCTCCCATGGAGGCCGTGCGGGCGCGAGTGGCGGCGCGCTTCTCGGAGGCGGCCCCCGCCTTCTCCGCACGGGTCGAGGAGGTCGCCGCGTGAGCGCCGAGGCCGGCGGCCGCAAGCTCCTGCGGCTGGAGATCCGCAACGCCGAGACGCCGATCGAGCGCAAGCCCGAGTGGATCCGCACGAAGGCCTCGATGGGCCCGGAGTACCGGCAGCTGCAGTCACTGGTGAAGAGCGAGGAGCTGCACACGGTCTGCCAGGAGGCGGGGTGCCCCAACATCTTCGAGTGCTGGGAGGACCGGGAGGCGACCTTCCTCATCGGAGGCGCCCAGTGCACCCGCCGCTGCGACTTCTGCCAGATCGACACCGGGAAGCCCGCGGACTACGACGCGGACGAGCCCCGGCGGGTCGGCGAGTCCGTGGCCCGGATGAACCTCCGCTACGCGACCGTCACCGGAGTCGCCCGCGACGACCTGCCGGACGAGGGCTCCTGGCTCTACGCCGAGACCATCCGCCAGATCCACGCCCAGGCCCCGGGCACGGGAGTCGAGATCCTGGTACCGGACTTCACCGGCCGCGCCGAGCACCTGCAGCGGGTGTTCGAGGCGGAGCCGGAGGTCTTCGCCCACAACGTCGAGACGGTGCCGCGGATCTTCAAGCGCATCCGACCGGCCTTCCGCTACGAGCGCTCGCTCGACGTGCTCACCCAGGGCAGGGAGGCGGGGCTGATCACGAAGTCGAATCTCATCCTCGGCATGGGCGAGGAGCGGGAGGAGATCTCGCAGGCGCTGCAGGACCTCTACGACGCCGGCACCGACATCGTGACCATCACGCAGTACCTCCGCCCGACGCCGCGGCACCTGCCGGTGGACCGCTGGGTGCACCCGGAGGAGTTCGTGGCGATCAAGGAGGAGGCCGAGGACATCGGCTTCCTCGGTGTCCTCGCCGGGCCCCTGGTCCGCTCCTCCTACCGGGCCGGTCGGCTCTGGGCGCGCTCGATGGAGTCGAAGGGGCTGCCGGTTCCGGAGCACCTGCGGCACCTGGCCGACGCGGCGCTGGGCTTCTCGCAGGCGGTGTAGCCCGTCACCGGGACAGCTCAGGCGCGTCGTCCCGGACGGAGCCGCTCAGCTGACGAGCTGCTGGGCGAAGACGTGGGGGGTGAAGCCGGTGAGGTCGCCGATGCCCTCGCCCTGGCCGACGAGCTTGATCGGGATGCCGGTCTTCTCCTGCACGGCGAGGACGAAGCCGCCCTTCGCGGATCCGTCGAGCTTCGTGATGACGAGGCCGGTGACGCCGGCGTGCTCGATGAACGCCTCGGCCTGGCTCAGCCCGTTCTGACCGGTCGTCGCGTCGAGCACGAGCAGGATCTCGGAGATCGGCGCCTGCTTCTCGATGACGCGCTTGATCTTCGTGAGCTCGTCCATCAGTCCGCCCTTGGTGTGCAGGCGGCCGGCCGTGTCGATGATGACCATCTCGACGCCGGTGTCCTTCGCGAACTGCACGGTCTGGAAGGCGACGGACGCCGGATCCTGGCGCTCCTGCTGCGGGCGGACGATCTGAGCGTCGGCGCGCTGCGCCCAGGTGGCGAGCTGGTCGACCGCCGCGGCGCGGAAGGTGTCGGCCGCACCGACCACGACGCTCCGGCCGTAGTTGCGGAGGAACTTGGCGAACTTGCCGATGGTCGTGGTCTTGCCGACGCCGTTCACGCCGACCACGAGGATCACGGCGGGGCGCTCGCTGAGCTTGAGGGTCGTGTCGTACTTCGACAGGCGCTCCTCGAGGGACTCGCGGAGCATCCGCTGCAGGTCGCGCGGGTCGGTCGTGGAGTAGCGGGCGACCTTCGCGCGGAGGTCGTCGACGATCTCCTCGGTGATGTCGGGGCCGAAGTCGGCGGTGATCAGGGCCGTCTCGAGGTCGTCCCAGGTCTGGTCGTCGATCGTGCGCTTCTCGAACAGGCCGCGCAGTGCGCGACCGAGCGACCAGGAGGTGCGTTCTGCCATGGGTCCAGGCTACCGGCGGGCGCGGGCGGGTGCCGGCTGGACGGGCAGGTGCCGGCGGGCCGGAGCGGGCTGCGCACGTGCGATCTGCAGGACCGACGATCCCTCCGCCGCCGGTCTCGCGGAGGAGAGCGCTCTCCTTCTCGGAACCCCTGCAGATCGTCCCTGCACACCGCACGAGGTCCTGCAGACGGCACGAGGTCCTGCAGACCACACGAGCTCCTGCAGACAGCACGCGGGCCTGCAGACAGCACGCGGGCCTGCAGACAGCACGAGGTCCTGCAGACAGCACGCGGGCCTGCAGACAGCACGCGGGCCTGCAGACAGCACGCGGGCCTGCAGATCGCACGGCGCGCCGCCGCCTCAGGCCGGCGGAGCGGCCACGCGCTGGCCGACGACGGCCGAGACGCCGTCCTGGCGCATCGAGACGCCGTAGAGGGCGTCCGCGATCTCCATGGTCCGCTTCTGGTGGGTGATGACGATCAGCTGGCTCGACGTGCGCAGGTCCTCGAAGATGCTGAGCAGCCGGCCGAGGTTGGCGTCGTCGAGGGCGGCCTCCACCTCGTCCATGATGTAGAAGGGGCTCGGCCGCGACTTGAAGATGGCGACCATGAACGCCACGGCCGCGAGCGAGCGCTCCCCTCCGGAGAGCAGCGACAGCCGCTCGATCTTCTTGCCCGCCGGCCGCACCGCGACCTCGATGCCCGTGGTGAGCAGGTTCTCCGGGTCGGTCAGCCGGATGCTGCCCGTGCCGCCGGGGAAGAGGACGGGGAACACGTCCGCGAACGCCGCCTGCGTGTCGTCGAAGGCGGAGGCGAACACCGTCTGCATCGTGTCGTCGAGCTCCTCGATGATGGTGAGCAGATCGCGGCGGGTCCCGGTGAGGTCGGCCAGCTGCTCGGTCAGGAACGCGTGCCGCTGCTCCAGCGCGGCGAACTCCTCCAGCGCGAGTGGATTGACGCGGCCCAGCTGCCCGAGCTGCTTCTCGGCCTTCTCGAGGCGGCGGCGCTGCTCCTCGCGGACGTAGGGCCGCGGCTCCTGCTCCTCGTCCGTCTCGTCGGGGACGCCGACTCCGGGACCGTACTCCTCCACCAGCACGTCCTCGGCGAGCCCGAGCTCGGACGCGGCGCGCTCGAGCAGACCGGTGAGCTGCAGCCTCTTCTCGTAGATCTGCAGCTCGAGGCCGTGGACGCTCTCGGTGACGGACTGGAGCCGGTCGCGCACGCTCCCCTCCTCGCGACGGAGCCCCTGCAGCTCGGCGTTCTGCTGCGAGCGCGCCGCCTCGGCCGCGACGAGCTCGGCCCGGGCCTGCTGGACGGAGCGATCGACGGAGGCGAGGACGGCGGGGAGCGCGGCGGTCACCTCGGCCGCCGCGTCGCGCCGGCGGCGGCGGATGACGGCGCGGCGCGCGGCCTCGTCGGCGGCGGCGCGGTCGGCGGCCAGCTGGCGGGCCAGCGACTCCCCGCGGGACTGCTCCGCCCGCACCCGCTCCTTGGCGGTCTCGACTCCCAGGCGCGCCTCGATCTCGCGCTCGCGCGCGGTGTCGACGTCGCGCTGCAGAGCGTCCCGAGCGCTCGCGTCGAGCACCGGCCGGGGCCGGGCCCGGGCAGCGTCCAGGGCGGACCTCGCCTCCACGGCCGCGCGCTCGGCGTCGCCGACGCGCTCCGACGCGACCGCCAGCGCCCTGGAACCGCGGCCGTGCTCGGCGGTGGCCGCCTCGAGCTGGGCGCGCACACCTCCGAGCCGCTCAGTGTGCGCGGCGCGGGCGGCGTCGTGCTCGCGGAGGGCCGAGAGGGCGCTCGCGGCCTGCTCCTTGGCCCCGCGGAGCGCGCCGGTCTGCTCAGCGACCTCGAAGCGGAGCCGGTCGATCCCGCCCTCGACCTCCTCCAGCCGGCCCGCTGCCGAGTCGCGCTCGGAGACGAGCTCGATGCGGCTGCGCTGCCCGCCGGAGCCGGCGCTCTGCACGACGTCCGACACGACGGCGCCGTCGCGGGTCACCAGGAGCGTGCCGGGACCGGCTTCCGGGCGCAGCCGCCGCGCCGCGGCGAGGTCCTCCACCACGAGCACGCGCTCCAGGAGCGAGAGGACACCGGTCGGCGCCGTGACGAGGTCGACGGCGCGGACCGCTCCCTCGGGGACGGCGAGCTCGACCGGCGGGCGGGAGGCGTCGGCGACGAGCAGCTCGACGCGTCCGAGATCGCGCTCCAGAGCGGCGTCCAGAGCCGCGTCGGCCCGGTCGGCGGATTCGACCAGCACGGCGTCGGCGACCGCGCCGAGGGCGGCGGCGATCGCGGCCTCGGAGCCCGGTCGCACCTGGATCCGCTCGGCGACCCGCCCGCGCACCCCGTCGATCCGCGCGGCGATCAGCTCGGCCGAGCCGTCCGAGACGTCCAGGGCCAAGGAGAGCGCGCCGGTGCGGGCCGCCAGCGCCTCGCGCTCGCGCTCCAGGGCGTGCAGCTCCTCACGCAGCCGCTCGATCTCGCTCTCGGCGGCCGAGACCGCGGACTGGGCGTGCTCGTAGCCCTCGTCGAGGCTGCCGTCGGGACCCCGGCCCGCGTCGTCCAGCTCGGCCTCGAGAGCGTCGAGTGCCCGCCGCGCCGCCTCCTTCCGCCGGTCGGCCGAATCGAGGGTGTTCTGCGCGCGGAGGACCTCGCCCCGCACGGAGGCGAGACGGGAGGAGGCGGTGTCGGCCTGCCCGGAGAGGGTGGAGAGCTCGAGGTCGTAGCGCGAGACGAGGGCCGCCTGCGCGGCGATCTCCTCGTCGACCCTGTCGAGGGCTGCGCGGGCCTCCACGGTCCCGCGCTGCGCCTGCACCCAGGCGGCCTCCGAGTCGAGGACCGACTGCCGCAGGCGCTCCAGCTCGACCCGCGCCTCCTCCACCTGCGCCGGCGTGACGCGCGGCTGGATCTGCGGCTGCTCGGACTCCAGCTCGAGCATCGCGAGCCGCTGCCCGGCGAGCGCCGACAGGTTCCGCAGCCGCTCCTGCACCGACTCCAGCTCGAAGGAGGTGCGCCGCGCGTCGTCGACAGCGTCGCCGACCGCCTCCGCCTCGATCCTCGCGCGCCGCAGCGTCGCCTGCTCGAGCCGCTGCTGCAGAACGACCCGCTCGCTGTGCCGCTCGCTCTCGGAGCGCGCGAAGCCGTCCAGAGCGGTCCGGAGCGCGACGACGTCGTCGGCGAGGAGGCGCGCGCGGGCGTCGCGGACCACGGCCGCGATGGTCTGCGCCTGGCGGGCCACCGCGGCCTGCCGCCCGAGGGGCTTGAGCTGGCGCCGGATCTCGCCCGCGAGGTCGGACAGGCGGGTGAGGTTCGCCTGCATCGCCTCGAGCTTGCGGAGCGTCTTCTCCTTGCGGCGGCGGTGCTTGAGGATCCCGGCCGCCTCCTCGATGAAGCCGCGCCGCTCCTCTGGAGTCGCGTGCAGCACCGCGTCGAGCTGCCCCTGCCCCACGATGACGTGCATCTCGCGCCCGAGACCGGAGTCGCTCAGCAGCTCCTGCACGTCGAGCAGCCGGCAGCCGCGTCCGTTGATCGCGTACTCGCTGCCCCCGTTGCGGAACAGGGTCCGGGTGATCGTCACCTCGGTGTACTCGATCGGCAGGGCGCCGTCGGAGTTGTCGATGGTCAGTGCGACCTCGGCCCGGCCGAGGGGTCCACGGGTGGAGGTGCCCGCGAAGATGACGTCCTCCATCTTGCCGCCGCGGAGGGTCTTCGCTCCCTGCTCCCCCATCACCCAGGCGAGGGCGTCGACGACGTTGCTCTTGCCCGAGCCGTTGGGTCCGACGACGCAGGTGACCCCCGGCTCGAAGGCGAACGTGGTCGGCTGAGCGAAGGACTTGAACCCCTTGAGGGTCAGGCTCTTCAGGTACACCCGGCCGCCTCGCTCCCGTCCACAACGCCTCCACGGTAGCCGACGGCCGCCCCGGGACCGGGAGGCGGAGCCCGATCGGGCCGCGACGCCGGGCGGACGGAACGGGCCGGACGGGCCGCTCCCGGCGCTCGGGAGTGCACACTGGGGTGGTGAACCGCTCCTCCGACCCGACGCTGCGCGTCCGCGAGCTCGTGATCCCGGAGCGAGTGGAGGCGGCCGGCTGGGGCGACTTCCTCGCCTTCACCGCCATCGGTGACGCCGTCGAGGCGGAGGGGACCGGCACCGCGGATCTGGCGTTCCCCGCCGAGACGGGCCTCGGGGAGTGGCAGCAGCGCGAGCACTCCCCCCGCCGCGCCTTCCTCGCGGAGTCCGGCGGACGTCCGGTGGGCAGCGGCGAGCTGCACTGGAGCACCGCCCCGGACGACGAGGCGGCCTGGGTGTCGATCTCGGTCCTCACGGCGGAGCGCGGGCGGGGAGTCGGCACGACGCTGATGGAGCACCTGAGCAGCGAGGCGGCCGCGCTCGGCCGCCGGGTCCTGCAGACCTGGACGGCCCATCGGGCTGATGCGGCCGACCCGCGGATCGCCGCGCTCTCGGGAGCCGGGTCCGTCCCCTCCGGCGACCCCGGGTCGCGCCGGCTCGCGGCCCGCGGCTGGACCCTGGAGCAGGTGGAGCGGGTCAGCGTCGCCCGCCTCCCCCTCGACGGCGCGCGGACGGCCTCGCGACGGGCCGCCGCGGAGGAGCACTCCTCCGGCTACGAGCTGCTGCACTGGCGGGGCGCGACGCCCGGGGAGCGGATCGAGGACCTCCTGCTCCTGCGCACGCGGATGTCGGTCCAGGCCCCGTCCGCGGGTCTGTCGGTCCCGGAGGAGACGTGGACGCGGGCGAGGCTCGCCGCCCACGAGACCGGCGCCGCGGCCGGAGGACGCATCGAGCTGACCTCCGCTGCGCTCGAGCGCGCGAGCGGCCACCTGGTGGGCTACTGCACGGTCGACGTGATCCCCGGCCGCGCGGCCCTCTGGGGCGACACCCTCGTCCTGCCCGAGCACCGCGGCCACCGGCTGGGGATGCTGCTCAAGCTCGACGCCCTCGAGCAGCTCGCGCTCACCGCTCGGGACTGCCGCGCCGTCTACACCTGGAACGCCGAGGAGAACCGTCCGATGCTCGCCGTGAACGAGGCCGTCGGCTTCACCCCCGTCGCCCACGAGGGCCAGTGGAGGAAGGAGCTCGCATGACCCCGCTCGTCGAGCCGGGACCACCGCTGACCGCCGCCGAGCGCGAGCGGTTCGCGCGGCAGATCCGCCTGGGGCCGATCGGGGAGCTCGGGCAGCGACGCCTCCGGAACGCACGGGTGCTGATCCTCGGGGCGGGCGGCATCGGGTCGCCGGTGATCACGGCGCTCGCCGCCGCCGGAGTCGGTCGGCTCGGCATCGTGGACGGCGACGTCGTCGAGCTCTCGAACCTGGCGCGGCAGACGGCGCACGACGACTCCTCTGTGGGCCGGTCGAAGGCGGAGTCCGCCGCGGCGACCGCGCGGCGGCTGTCCCCGGGGATCGACGCCCGCGCGTTCCCCGTCTCGCTGACCTCGGCCAACGTCGACTCGCTCGTCGCCGGATGGGACGTCGTGGTGGACGGCTTCGACACCTTCGGCGCCCGCTACCTGGCCTCCGATGCGACGACCCGAGCCCGGGTCCCGCACGTCTGGGGGTCCGCGCTCGGCTTCGACGGCCAGCTGTCGACCTTCTGGGCCGCGGCTCCGGGCGGCGGAGTGACGCTGCGGGCGCTGCACCCCGAGGCCGAGGACGCGGGCGACAGCTGCGCGAGTGTCGGCGTGCTGGGCGCGCTCTGCGCGATGATCGGCTCGGCGATGGCGGCGGAGGTCGTGAAGCTCGTGACCGGGGCGGGCGAGCCGCTCTTCGGCCGCGTGCTGGTGCACGACGCCCTCGACGCCTCCTGGGCCGAGCTCCCCCTCGAGCGGCGGGTGCCCCCGGTGCCGGAGCGTCGGGCTGCGGCCGGGTCGATCACGGCGGCCCAGCTGCGCGAGCGGCTGGCCGGACCGACGCCCCCGACCGTCGTGGACCTCCGCGAGGACGACGAGGACCGCTCGGTGGCGGTGCCGGGAGCGGTGCGGATGCCGATGTCGCGCTTCGATCCCGCGGCGCTGCCGACGGGTCCGCTCGTGCTGCACTGCGCCTCCGGCATGCGGTCGCGGCTGGCGGCGGAGCGGGCGGCAGCGGCGGGCGTGGCGTCCGATTCGCTCGACGGCGGGATGGCGACATGGGCGCGCTGAGCGCCCTCTGACGCGCAACGGCCTCCGGGTCGTCGACGGGGCCGTGTGCTCCGTCGCGGTCGACCGGGATCGGCGATGTCCGGTGCTCGTCCCGACGAGGAATCGTGCTTCCTCGCGGGATCTCGTCGAGCGCCGTCGGATGCTGAGAGGTGGCGCCGTGGTCACGGCCGCCGTCCCGAGGAGAGCATCGATGTCGTCCCACACCCTCCGCTCCGCACGGCGCGCGGCCCTCCTCGATCCGTTCGACCCCGTCCCGAGGCGAGCGGGGCGGTGATGCCGCAGTCCTGGAGCGCCGCCGAGAGACGGCTCCGGCGCCTCGGCTGGATCCCGCGGCGGCCACTCCCCCACGGTGCCGTCGTCGACGCGATCACCTCGCCCCGGCTCAGCCTCAGCCGTGCGTGGCTGCAGAGCGGGGAGTTCGAGATCCTCCCCCACCCCGGCCGGCTCCGCGTGCTGTTCAGCGCCGACGGGATCGGTCGCGTGAGGATCGGGGACGTCGACCACCGGCTCCCGCCCGGCAGCGCCCTGATGACCCGCGCCTCGACCGTCCAGTACGCAGCGGCGGTGAGCCCTTGGGCCCGCTTCGAGTGGCAGCTGCGTCCGTCCGTGCTCCAGGGCAGCGGGTTCTCCTCGATCATGGACACGGTGCTGGATCTGCCCGAGCCCTACTGGCGGGCTCTCACGGGTGCTGCGAACACGGTCCTCAACTTCGACGTCGAGCCGTCCGACGCGGCCTTCGAGCACTTCGAGATCGCGAGCGAGCACCTCATCGCCTCGGCGTTCTCGGCGCTCCTGCCCGCTCTCGACCGCGAGGACCGTTCCGCGGCGGGCGTCCTCGCCGCGGGCACGCGACTGATCGAGCGCCACTACCGCGACCGCTCCTTCACGGTGGAGACGCTGGCGGAGACCCTCGGAGTGTCGGTCAGCCACCTGCACCGCGCGTTCTCCTCGGCCGGCACCACCCCGCGTCAGCAGATCGAGCGGTGGCGCGCCTTCGAGGCGCAGCGCCTCCTCGACGAGCTCGGCTCCCGGTCGGGGGCGGATTTGGACCGCGTCGCGCAGTCGGCCGGGTTCAGCTCGCGCGTCCACATGCAGCGGACCTTCCGACGGATCGACGACGCGGGATGACGCCGACGGCGACGGAAACTCCACGGGCGGGCATCGAACGTCGTCGCACCCCGTTCCTCGTCGATCAGAGGTCCGGTCTTGGGCAGGATCAGCGCGTCGGACACCCCTGACACCTCCGACAGAGACGGACACCCCATGACACACATCGACTCAGTGGACCCGAGCGCAGAGCACTCCGGCACCCCGGACTCCTGGACCGTTCCGACCTCGGGGCGACCGGCCCGCCGGACGATCGTGCAGGGCGCGGCATGGACCATCCCGGTGGTCGCCGCCTCCGTGGCCACGCCCGCCTTCGCCGCCTCGACCCCACTCGCGCTGGCCTTCGACGCCCCCGCCTACACCTTCACCGCGTGCACGACGCGCAGCGTGTCGGTCCTGGCGACGACCGGTGGCTCCCCGGCGGCGGGAGCCGCGGTCACGATCACGCTGCCCGGCGGCCTGACCAGTGGCGGCGCGCAGACCGTCTCGGCGACGACCGGCTCGGACGGACGGGTCAGCATCCCGGTCACGGCCGGCAACGTGGCCCAGAGCGGCCTCACCCTCACCGCCGTCTCCGGCGCCACGACCGCCGGCGCGACGGCGAGCACCACGGCGACCGAGGGGAGTGCCATCCGGTACGTCCTCAACAACGAGGGGGCGTCGACGACGTCCAACGGCAGCGTCCCCTCGGGAGCCTCGCCCGTCGGACCCCGGCTGTACCTGACGGCGTCCGGCGATCTCTACCACAGCTCGACGAAGCTCGCGAGCGGCGTCACCAGTGCCCAGGGCTTCCGGGACCAGCAGAACCGCGACGTCGCCGATTTCGTCGCCGACGGCGTCTTCTTCCGGTTCGTCTCAGGCGACGCCGCGCCGAGGGCCATCGGTACCGGTGTGCCGAGCGGATCGACGGTCCACGCGCCGGCTTTCTACGTCACGCCGGACGGCGAGCTCCGGCGCGCCGAGGGAACACTCCTCACCACGGGAGTGACGAGTGCGGACTCCTTCCGCGACGGAGGCAACCTGGACGTCATCGACGTGGTCGCCGGAACGGAGATCGTCCGCTACGTCTTCGCCACGAAGAACCAGGTCATCGCCACGGGCGTTCCTGCAGGATCGACCGTCCTGGCGCCCGGGTACCACCTGACGCCGGACGGACGCCTCTTCAACGGCGGCCTCCTGATCACCACCGGGGTGACCAGTGCCGACGCGTTCCGCGATCAGCAGAACCGCAACATCGCCGACGTGATCCAGAACGGCGCGCTCGTCCGGTACGGCGTGTTCGCGGACGTGACCGCGCCGCAGACGCGGATCGCGTCCGGCGTGCCCTCCGACGCGACCGCCTACGCGCCGGACTGCTACGTGACGAAGGACGGCCGCGCGTTCAACGGCGGGCAGCTGATCGCCACGGGAGTGGCGTCGGCGTTCAGCTTCCGCGATGTGCAGGGCCGCACGGTCTTCGACACGATGACCAACGCGATCTGCCCGTGATCCGGTCGGTCGGCCGCTGAGCCGAGCCGAGGCCGCGGGGCCGGCGACGCGCAGGTGGGACGCGTCGGATCGTCGCGGTCCCCCGCTCTCGAGACGCGCTCGCCGTCGGCGGTCGAGCCGTCCGCAGCTGCGCCGGGGCGCCTGGATCACTCCGGGAGTCCCGGCGCAGCCGCGACCGATCACCACGATCTCGGTCCGCCTCCAGAGGATGGCGACGACCGTACGAGCGCCGGTGTCGGCGGGTCAGCCGCCGGCGAACGGCGGCAGGACGTCGACCGCGGAGTCCGGGCGGAGCGGGGTCGCCCGGTCCGCCGTCGACACTCCGTCGACGAGGTACGTGCACCGCGCGAGCACGTCGGCGGCCGTGGGCGCGGAGGCGACGAGGCGCTCCTCGAGCGCGCCGAGATCGGGCACCTCGTCGAGCTCGTCGGAGGGGCGGCCGAGGGCGGCCTTCGCCGCGGCGAAGTAGCGGACCCGCACGCTCACCCGCCGATCGCGCTCATCGTGCGCTCGGGCTGGACGAAGCCCACGACGTTCATCTCGTGGCCCGCGGGCTTGGCCCACATGGCGCCGCGCCAGAGCTGGGCGACCTCGTGGTCGTCCGCCCCCGCTCGCATCGGGCCGAGCAGATCGGTCTCCTCGTTCGAGAAGAGGCAGCTCCGGACGCCGCCCTCGGCGGTGAGCCGGGTGCGGCGGCAGTCGCCGCAGAAGTTCTCGGTGACGGAGGCGATGATCCCCACCTGGCCGAGCACGACGGATCCTCCGGCCTCGCGCACGTCGAAGAGCTCGGCCGGCGCTCCGTCGCGCGGGGCCGCGTGGGGGCTGAGGGTGAAGCGCTCCGAGAGCAGGGCGCGGATGTCCGCCGCCGTGATCATGGTCTCCCGGTCCCAGCCGTGGTCGGCGTCGAGGGCCATCTGCTCGATGAAGCGGAGCTGGTGGCCGCCCGCGAGGGCCCAGGCGAGCAGCTCCGGAGCCTCGAGGTCGTTGATCCCGGGAAGGAGCACCGCGTTGATCTTCGTCTGATCCAGGCCCGCAGGGCCGAGCGCGTCGATGCCGGCGAGCACGCGGTCGAGGAACGGCCGCCGGGTGACCTTCGCGAACGTCTCCGCGCAGATCGAGTCCAGCGAGACGTTGACCCGGTTCAGGCCGGCCTCGGCGAGCGCCACCGCCCGACCCGAGAGCCCGATGGCGTTCGTCGTGAGCGAGATCTCGGGGCGCGGCTCGAGCGAGGCCACGTCGCGGATGATGTCGACGAGGTCCTTCCGCAGCAGCGGCTCCCCGCCGGTGAAGCGGATCTGGCGGACGCCGAACTGCTCCACGGCGATGCGCGCCAGGCGGAGGATCTCCTCCCGGCTGAGGAGGGAGGCGGGCGGCTGGAACGGCAGGCCCTCGGCCGGCATGCAGTAGGTGCAGCGCAGATTGCACTTGTCGGTCAGCGAGATCCGCAGGTCGTCCGCGACACGCCCGTAGCTGTCGAGGAGGAGCGGGGTGGCGGGGCGGTCGGCCGGAAGGACCGCGCTGCGCTGACGGGGCCGGAAGCCGGGGATCCCCAGTGCTGTGCTCATCCGCTCACACTACGCCGCGGAACCGGGCGCGACCCGGCAAGATGGACTCGGCCCCGCCGCCGGTCGGGCACCGCCGCTCGCGAGAGGACACGATGACCTCGATCGACCTGCACGCCGCCCGGGTGCGGGCGCTGCTCGCGCCACTGGCCACGCGGGGCGCCCGCGAGACGCTGAGCCTGGATCCGGTCGCCGTCGCCGCCGATCCGGGCGCGTACGACCGCCGGGTCCTCGCCCGCTCCGTCGACTCCCCGCTCGACCTGCCGCGCTTCGACAACTCGCAGATGGACGGGTTCGCGGTGCGGGCGGCCGACCTCGACGCGGCGGCCCCTGAGCATCCCGTCGCCCTGCCCGTCTCGGCGCCGATCCCCGCGGGCGACCGTGCGCCCCGGCACGAGCCCGGCACCGCGACCCCGATCATGACCGGCTCGCCGCTGCCGGAGGGGGCCGACGCCGTCGTCCCGGTCGAGCGCGTCGATCCTCCGCGCTTCCCCGCAGAGGGCAGCGTCGCCTTCGCGCACCCGGTGGTGCCGGCGACCTTCGTCCGCGCCCGGGGCAGCGACGCCCGTCGCGGCGAGCTCGCCCTCCCGGCCGGCACGGTCCTCCGCGCGGCCCACTACGGACTCCTCGCCTCCCTCGGGCTGACCGAGGCGGAGGTGCTGCCGCGCCTCCGGGTGCTCGTCGTGCCCACCGGGAACGAGATCCGACCGGCCGGCGCGGTGCTCGAGGAGGCGCAGATCCACGACGCCAACGGCGCCCTGCTGGCCGAGGCCGTCCGCGAAGCAGGTGCGCTGCCGACCGTCGCCGCTTGCACGAGCGACCGGGCCGAGGACCTCCTGGCGCTGCTCGAGGAGCACGCGGGCGCGGCCGACCTGGTGATCACGGTCGGCGGCGTCAGCGCGGGCGCCTACGAGGTCGTCCGCGACGCGCTGGGGCCGGCGGGCTCGGAGTTCGGCCACGTCGAGATGCAGCCGGGCGGCCCGCAGGGCCTCGGGCTCGTCCGCGTGGCCGAGGGCCTGCACCTGCCGATCGTCTCGCTGCCCGGGAACCCGGTGAGCGCCCTGGTCTCGTTCGAGGTCTTCCTCCGTCCCGAGCTGCGCTCTCTCGCGGGACGCGTGCCCGCCGAACGGCCGCGGCTCCGTGCGCGCCTGGGCACGGCCCTCGACTCGCCCGCTCACCTGCACCAGATCCGTCGTGGCGTCCTCGACGACGAGGGGCTCGTGCATCCGGTCGGCGGCCCGAGCTCGCACCTGCTGGCGTCCTACGCGCGGTCCACCGTGCTCATCCACGTCCCCGTCGGGACGGACCACGCAGCGACCGGCGACACGGTCGAGATCTGGAGGATCGATGACTGAGAGCGATCGGCTCACCCACGTGCGCGGCGACGGAGCCGTGCACATGGTCGACGTGAGCGCGAAGGAGGTGACGGCGCGCACCGCTGTCGCCGAGGGGTACGTCGTGACCTCGCCCGAGGTGGTGCGGCTGCTCGAGCAGGGCGAGCTGCCCAAGGGCGAAGCGCTCGGAGTCGCGCGGATCGCCGGGATCCTCGGCGCCAAAGCGACCTCGACGCTCATCCCGCTCTGCCACCCGCTGGCGCTGGACGGCGTCGACGTCGACCTCGAGCCGCAGGACGACCGCGTCCGGATCGAGGCGCGCGTGCGCACGACCGGTCGCACCGGGGTCGAGATGGAGGCGCTGACCGCGGTCAGCGTGGCCGCCCTCACGGTCTACGACATGATCAAGGCGGTCGATCGCGGTGCCGTGATCACCGGTGTCCGTGTGCTCGCGAAGGCGGGCGGGAGGAGCGGCTCGTGGACGAGCGAATGAGTCCCGTGACGCGGCGGGCGGTGGCGGTGGTCGCCTCCACCCGTGCCGCCTCCGGCGTGTACGAGGACCGGACGGGACCGGCGCTCGAGGCGTGGTTCGTGAGCCGCGGCTGGGAGTCGCGGGTGGTCGTCGTCGCGGACGGCGACGCGGTGGGCGAGGCGATCTCCGACGCCGTCGGCAGCGGAGTGGACCTGGTCGTCACCACCGGAGGGACGGGCGTCGCCCCGAGCGACGTCACCCCCGAGCAGACCGCGCCCCTGCTCGAGCGGCCTCTGCCCGGCCTGGCCGAGGCGGTGCGGGCCCGCGGCGCGGCCCACGTCCCCACCGCCGTGCTCAGCCGCGGACTCGCCGGCGTCACCGGCCGCACCGTGGTGGTCAACCTCCCCGGCTCGCCCGGCGGCGTCCGCGACGGGATCGACGTGCTCGACCCGGTGATCGGACACCTGCTCGACCAGCTCGGAGGCGGCGACCATGCCCGCTGATCCGGTCGCCCTCGCCCGCCTCGCGGCCGAGGCCATCACCGTCGACGAGTGCGAGCAGGCGGTCGACTCCCCGACGCACGGGGCCGTCGTGACCTTCGCGGGCGTCGTCCGCGACCACGACGAGGGCCGCGGCGTGCTCCGCCTGTCCTACGAGGCGCACCCGGACGCCCCCGCCGCACTCCTCGCCTCCGCCCGCCGCATCGCCGAGCGGTGGCCGGACGTCCGGATCGCCGCCGTGCACCGGGTCGGCGACCTCGTGGTCGGCGACCTCGCCCTCGCCTGCGCCGTGGCCTCGGCCCACCGAGCGGCGGCCTTCGAAGCCTGCGCGGCACTGGTCGACGACATCAAGGCGTCGGTGCCGATCTGGAAGGAGCAGTCCTTCGTCGACGGCAGCTCGGAGTGGGTCGCGAGCCTCGGCTGACGGTGCTGGTCTCCGAGCCCGCCCTTGTCGGGCTCGGCGCGGTCGGCCTCTCGAGGTGGTTGCGATTCGTGGAGCGGGGAGCGAACGCCTAGATCGATCCGCTGACACGCGGATCGACCGTTCGGCTCGGGGGTGCGAGCGGAGGGTGGCTGCTCGACAGCGGGAGCATCCAAGCGGTTCCGAAGCATGAGCGGCTGCGGGAACGGGCGTCGGATGGCGGATCCGCCGGGGGGACGAGGGATGGGGCCGCGGAAGGACGGGGTG
>NZ_PSUG01000024.1:0-57206 GCF_002931755.1 Rathayibacter sp. AY2B3
AACCGACGCAGCGCCGGTTGTGAGTTGCAGCTGGGAGTAGTGCGTCCACACGGTTCCATCGAAGACGACTGGCATAACAGCCATCCTCCTCGACGTTCCCAGCGTCGCGTCCCATATGGGGATCGTTCAGCGGGCCGCTGAGCCGGCAGGTGTTGCTCTCGGACGCGTTACGGGTCGCGGCCGAGAGCAGGGCGACACCGGCGGCTCCCCGCCGGTCTGGCGCGTGCGGCGTCAGCAAAGTCCCCACTTCTCGACCGCACCGCCACAGTGGAGCCACCTGCGCACTGCCCGAGCGTCATCCGAGCTGGATGCTGCTGCGCAGTTCACCGCCACTCCGCGTCTCGAGCGTTCACCGGTCAGGTCCGGGCGATGCTCCTGGGGAGTGATGCCGTGTCAGCTGGTGGGGGAGACGTCCGGTGCGACGGTTTCCGGGAAGTCTGCCGGGGTGTGCGCCGTCTCGTGCGTGAGGGTGTCGACTGACCAGGTGCCCGCGTGTAGGCGCAGCGTCGCCTCCTGCGGGAACGAGTAGGCGTACTCCGGAGCCGCTTCGCCGGTCTCGTACGGGCTCCGCTGAAGGGTCGTGCTCTCGGTGAACGTCACCGTGGCCGAGTCGCCCGTGATCTGCACCGAGTCCAGCGACACGTCGGTCTCGAACGCCGTGAAGGACTCCCCGAGCTCGAGGTAGCGGTCTCGCTGAACGCGCAGCCGGGCGTCATCCTCCACGATCACCGCAAGCCGCCCCGGCGTCGAGGTCGATTCCGGGACGCCGAGGCCGGTGAGCTGCGGCGATCCTTCGACCAGGCTCTGAGCGTTCCGGTGCTCGAGGTCTGAGATCAGTGCCGTCGAGATAGCCTCGTTCTGCGACGACGAGGATGCGAGGCCGGCGATCACCGCTGCGCCGGCTCCCGCGACGCACACAGCGCTCAGGGCTAGGACAAGCACTCTGGCAGGGCGCACAGCTCTCTCCTCACGGGAAGCCGATGACCGGCTGCTGCGAGCCTATACACCACGGTGTGACTACCCGAGGAGGGACAGCGTCGTCGCCCCGATGAACGGGCTATGACGACGTCGGTTCGGAGGGCGTACGGTGACGGGCGTGGACGACTCCAGCGACCGAGCGAACCGGTGGGCGGTCGGCCTCGGTGTCGTCGTGCTCCTACCTGCCGCTTTGTGGACGATGGTGAGCAGCGTCCTAATGGGCTTCGCGACGGACTCGTGCGCAAGCGCGAGGCCCTGCGACCGCGGACTGGCTGATGCGGGCATGGCGGTCGGCTTCTTCGGCGCCCTCGGCGTCTCCGTGGCTGTGATCGCGGCGTTCCTCTTCAAAGTCGGGCCGCGCGGGGTCAGCGCGTGGATCCCGTGGACGGGCGTCGGGCTCATCGTCCTCACTGGCATGGCTGCCCAGCTCCTGGTTCACGCTGCCACCTGAGCATTGTCGCGGCCTTGAATGTGCACGCTGCGGTCCCTGCCTGCCCTAGCGTTGCCTCATGGTCGCGTCTCGGCCTGAAATGCGCAGCGCCGTTCCGAAAGGGGAGTGTCTGTCGCGGGTCATCAAGAAGCCCACCGGCTCTTAGGCTGACCCGATGAGTTCCCCGGCACCGACCCGCCCGTTCGTGGGCGCTGCTCGCGTCGCCGTCGGTGCAGCGGCGATCGCGGTGATCCTCCACACCTACGCCTTGAGCATCGCGGCCGGCGATCCGAATCCGTTCGACTACTTCGGCTACTTCACGAACCAGACCAGCCTCCTCGCGAGCGCGGTGCTCATCGTCGCCGGATCGGTCGCGCTCGCCCGCCGTCCGACGCCGGTGTGGCTGAGCTACGTCCGCGGCGCGGCGACGGCCTACTCGATCGTCGTCGCCGTGATCTACAACACCCTCGTTCCCGGTACCGGAACGGCTCCGCCCTGGGTCAGCGCCGTCCTGCACGTGGTGCTCCCCGCGCTCGTCCTCCTCGACTGGATCGTCCTCGCCGACCGCGGACCGCTCTCCTGGCGCCGGCTGTGGGTGGTCCTGCCCTACCCGATCGTCTGGGTCGTCGTCGTGCTCGTCCGCGGAGCGACCGACGGGTGGGTGCCGTACGGTTTCCTGCTCCCCGAGAACGGAATGCCGTCGCTCGTCCTGCACGTCGCCGGGCTGACCTGCGCGGTGCTCCTCGCCGGCGCACTCGTCTGGGCACTGAGCCGACGCCGCACCTTCCACCTCATCTAGTTGATGTCCCAGCGGAGTAACTTCTTGACTCAGCTCAGTTCACAGATCAGACACTCACCCGCAGGTAGGGGCGCTGACCGGCCGCGGCGATTGAGGCGAGTGTCGAAGCGAGATCCTCGACGAGGCGGTGCACCTGCTCGGGTGACCATCCCTCGAGCTCGTACGACGCATCCTCCCACTGCCGCGCTGCGGCGGCACGACCCGTCTCACCTGCGGCGTCTAGCGCGCCACCCAGGCCGGTGCTGACTGCGATGACGAAGCTCTCGTAGTCATCGGTCGCCGCAACCGGCTGGTACTGGGCCGCGGGAACCTCGAGCGCTGGTGTCGAGGTCAGGATGCCTTCGAGCTCCCAGAGTCCGGTCGGATCTATGTCGCAGACGAGACCGTCCGATCCCGACAGCGCCGCGCCCGCCTCTTCATCGGAACCAGCACCAAACACACTCGCAAGAATTCCCATAGCAGTCAGCGTCTCACATAGCACCCAGCGTCTCACGTAGCACCCAGCGGTGCGCATGTGGCGGGGGACACGCGGTCGTGCGGTGCTACCTCACCTACGCCGAGGAACCAGGTCCGCAGGCTTCGCACGGCGGCTAGCGGAAGCGGTGACCCACCGTTCGTAGCACTGGAACAGCTGAATCGCGCCGACGGCTGAGACGACAAATCCGATCAGAATTCCCATGAGCAGGACTGGGCTGAGCTGGCCCCCTGTCTGATTCAAATCTGCACGAACGCCGGCCTGAAACTGCAACAGCGAGCAGATCACGGCGATCACAACACCCGACGCGAGCAGGCTCGAGCCCTTGAGCACTTCCACCATGACCACCCTCGGTCGTGAAACTACCGCAGAGTCTCCCACCCGACACCGCCTCGACCCTTATGGAGATCGTTCAATGGGCCGCTGCCGGCGGGTGTTGATCTCAGTCGCGCTGTGCGTCGCGGCCGAGAGCAGGGCGACACCGCCCCCCGCCGGGCTGTCGCGTGCGGCGTCAGCTCAGCGATGCCAGGATCTGGCTGGCGAGTGGCAAGCGCGCTAGGTCTCAGGCGGGTATTCTCCGCGCGTGGACCTGAATGACCGATCGAGCGCGGAGTTGGAAGAGATGATCACGGCAGTGTGCCGTCGAGTGCGTCGACGAGCGCGGGCCAGTTTTGACTTCGGTCTGGCGGCCGGTCTCGCGGGAGGCCTGCTGCTGGGCAATCTTTTCTTCGGGGGCCCCTCCACGCAGGCTCTTACCCCGATTTCCGTCGGCTTGCTCGTCATTACGGCGCCGCTCGCGGTAATCGCTACCTACATGAACACGGTGAGGCGTGCCCCGGACTTACAAAGCATCCATGACCTGCAGGAGATTCTCTTGCGCCGAGAATCTGCTTCCTGAGCGCGCCAGGTCCACATCGAATCGTTAGGCTTCTCACCTGCTGTCTGGCGACCCTCCTCTCGGCCGCGGTTGTTAACCAGTAATAGGGTCGGCTGGTGGTCGTGCCGTGCCGTCATACTGAGCACGTGTCCATCAGTTCGCGGGTGTTGCGTTACGCATCCGCCTATGCGCTACTGCTCGTCGTCGTCGCGATCGTGTTGCTGAACACGTGGCCCGACTTGTGGGACGAACCACTCGTTCTCGTCGTCCTCGTTCCACTCATGATCATGGCAACGGCTTACCCGAGCTTGCGTCACCAGCTTCCTCCTGAGAGGAGCGTGCGCGAAGGGCAACAGGAGGGCCGTTCCATCCGCGCCGCTGCGTCCAAGGGCGCTCACTCCGCTGACCTAGAGCCGGACGAAGCGCCGGGGCTTTTCGACTCGCCCGCTCGCCAAGCACTCATGGCAGCAACAGTCACCGCCGCCGTGGTGATCGTGCTGGCTCTCATCAGCGTCGTGCAACCGGCGCTAGATCGAGGGTGACGTCACTGTCGCTCCTGGAGCCAGGAACGTCCCGTTACGGGATCGTTGACCGGCAGAGGGGGCGCTGCGCTATGTCGTCGCTCGTTCTTCCTTCGACTCGGTGATGAGCTCCTGCTTGCGTTCGGCTCTGAGCGCGACGACGGTTCCCGCGAGAGCGAGTGCGGCGGCTGCGGTGAAGAGGGCGGTGGCGTCCCACCTGTAGTGACGGATGGTGATGCCTGGTGAGGTCTCGCTGGCTGCGTAGGTGCAGGACAGGCCGAGCGGGTAGAGGATCTTCTCGCCCGACACGCGGCTGGAGTAGAGGTCGATCCCGTCGGGGTACTCGCTGTGCTGGCACTGCACGGCGGCCGGGTCCCAGCCGGTCTGGATCCAGCCGATCGTGTGGGTGAGGAGGGCGACTGGGGTGCCGATCACCATCGCGAGGATGCCGAGGGTCTTCGCGGTCCGCAGTTCCATCCCGTCAGAGTAGGGCGGACGCTACCCACCACGCGCGTCCCGAAAGGGGATGGGTGGCCGGTCACCCACTGAGCAGCCCGGTGGCTGTGGCGTATTCGGCGCAGTACCGTCAGCGAATGTTCTTCCACTCGAGTAAGCGCGATTCGCCGCAGTTGCGTCCTGAGCTCGAGCGGTTTCGCGAGGCTGTCGCTGAGGCGTCATTCGAGGGTGAGCTAGCGGGCTACTTCTCGGTGCAGGTCGGTGCTCACCTCGCGGCCAGCGGCCCGTGGTGGAGGCGGGAGCTGAGTGATCCGCGATGGGGGATCGCGTGGACGTTTTTCTATGAGCCTGCTTTCGATGAATCCCATCCGCGCGTGGGCCCGCCGTACGAGGACGGTTTCGAGCTGGGTGATGAGTCGGTCTTCGATGAACTACTCGGAGGTTCGGTCGACGTCCGGGGTCGGGTGTACTCGCTGCGTTGGATCGACCGCGCGAGCGAGCCGGAGCTGTGGGCGGACAACTACGGGTACATGCCAGCGAAGCCCGGAGTTGGAATCCCTGTACGCGTGTCGAGAGTGCGTCGTCGAGACCGTGGAGCCGGATCTCTCGTCGGCAGGCGGCGTCCCGTATGGGGGTCGTCGTCCGGCCGCCGAAGATCACGTCTCGACGTGCCGAGAACTCGCGGCTCTCATTGTCCCGTTAGACCCGCCCGATGAAATGCCCGATGACGGGGTGTCAAATGACACACTGTTCGGATGGCAGCTCTCGTGGGATACGCCCGCGTCTCGACGGACAAGCAGGACGCGACCGCACAGCGCGATGCGCTCGAGGCGGTCGGCGTTCCGTCGGACCGGATCTATGTCGATTCCGGCCTCACGGGTCGCAATCGTGATCGTCCTGCGCTGCGCGAAGCGCTGGCAGCGTGCGACACCGGATCGACGTTGCTCGTGACAAAACTCGACCGGCTCGCGCGCTCGATCACCGACGCGCGCGACATCGTCGACGAGCTGACGCGCCGAGGGGTGAAGCTCAGCATCGGGGGATCGGTCCATGATCCGGAGGACCCGATTGGCCGGCTGCTGTTCAACGTCCTTGCGATGGTCGCCGAGTTCGAGGGCGACCTCATTCGCTCTCGCACGAAGGAGGGCATGAAGATCGCGAAGGCGAAGGGTCGGCTGCGCGGGCGGGCGCCGAAGCTCTCGCCGAAGATCGAAGCGCATCTGGTCGCTGAGCATCACGCCGGCAACTACACCGTCGCGGAGCTTGCGACCGAGTTCAAGGTCGCTCGATCGACCGTGTATCGGGCGGTGCAGCGTGCGCAGTTGAAGGACGCGCGGACCGTGGAGGTCGCGCTGGCTCTCCCACCGGCGGACGAGTCTCTGTGAGCTCGGACGCTTGCCGGATGGCGGGCGAGAGAGCTCTGGCGCGCCTGGAGCAGCTGTACGCCGAGATGCCCGCGCTGTCGTGCCTCGGGCTCTGTGAGCAGTCTTGCCACCAGCACATCGATGCCTCTGGAGCCGAGCGGCGCCGACTGCTTGAACATGGCGTCGACCTCGACGCACCGACCGCTGATGGCGCCTGCCCAGCGCTGATTCGAACCTTCGGCAGAGGGCGCTGCAGCGTGCATGCGATTCGGCCCACAATCTGCAGATTGTGGGGGTCGTCCGCGGCGATGCCCTGCCCTCACGGGTGCGTACCCGAGGGTGGGCGGGTCAGCGATGCCTAGGCGATGCGGTGGATGCTCACCAGTTACGATATCGGCGGCCACGGCGATACCTCACCCGAGGTGCGCCGGCTGCTCGAGCAGTGCCTCAACGACGAGTACGCCTCCGCGCTACTCAGCCGATTCCTACGCGGCGACCGGAGCATCTCGGCACAACTCCGCGAGCGGATCCTCCAACTCTGGCGCTGAGCACGATCAGCTGTAGACGTCAGTCGAGCGGTGCGAAGGTGTTGCGTCGTGTCTGAACCTCGGCGCAGATGCGTTGCGCAGCGGACGAACCGGCCCGATTGCAACGCGAGCCGCGCCATCGCGGACGTGTTGCGTTGGGGAGTAACTCAGCTAGACGACGCGTGCATCATCTGCTTGATGAGGTAGGAGGACTTTCCTTGCGTCGAGCGAGAAGAACGGTCGCCCCGATCGCGAAGGCGGCAACCATCACGCCTCCAGCTGTCACTGCGACCGGCGCCAGGGCTGGCCGAAAGCCGACGAACAACCATACCTCGTTGAACTCCGACTAAAGTATAGTGCAGCGGCTTTTTTGACTACTTCTCAATGAGGTTATCGAGCCACGAGAAGGCACGGATGGCGAGCACACGGAAGGCGGATGCGATGCCGTATCGCGTTTCACATTTGCGTAGATGGTTCTTCCGGTTGTGCCGGGCCCTCAGTAAAGCTCTCCGATCCTTTGCTAGAATAGTTTGCTCTTTTCGAAATTCAGATTTCCCTATCATTACTCTCACCGGTCTTCTTGTTAGCTGTGCGGTAGCAGTAAACCTTATCCCGAGTTCTAACAGGCCCGTTCCGCAGCTATCAATTTTTGACACCATAAATGTCACCATTTCCGGCAGCACGAATAGTATTTTGACGTCATACTCATGGGGTGCCGACTTGAACCATCTTGGAGCCAACCAAAAGCGAGTCAGTAACGCAATGATCTACGTGCACGCCGCTCCAGGAAAGTGGTTGCAAGTGAAAATAGAAGCCACCACCGAGAAGGGTGGATTACTTCAATCTTGTTATGAGGAATTACCGGGCAAACCAGACTACGAAATTATTGACGAACGCCGAACAGAAAATGGCTGGACCGAAACTGCTTCATGGGTTGTCGAAGATTATCAAACCTTCCGGTGTGATCTTGACGTATCACTCCTATCGAACACGGACGGCGCTACGACCGCATTCACTTCACCAAACGTTTGGGTTAATTATCGTTTAGCTGGCCCTTACCCCACAGAGACGTGCTTCAGTTCAACATCCGATAATGGGTACCGCAAATTGGACTTTCCTGAAGCGACAGAGTTCGCAGGTCAAGAGTGTGAAACACGCAACCCCTCACCGTCCGGCCATTCCTCGGACTTTGTTCCGTACGTGATTGAGTACGAAGATTCAATGCCGGAGCGCGCAAATCAGAACACTCGCACGCTGATGTTCGGTGTGCTGCTCGGTCTTGCGGGAGGTTTTGCGGCCAGTCTTGTTGCTTGGGGAGATTCGCGCCGTCGCGACCGTCGCGAGGAGACACAAAAACAATAAGAGAGGTCAAAGCCCGGCAAGCGCCTATTGCGCGGCTGATCTCGGAGGACCAGCCCGCGCTTTAGTCGCTAGCCAGTTCGCCAATTAGGGTGCGACCTGTGAGGTGGGATGTACTTCACTTAGACGTGAGTATCCACAAACCGATGTACGTGATGTGAAGGGGTGGTTTGGGCGAGAGCCTGTCCAAATGAGCAGCGGCTGGTGCGCGTGCAGTGGTGGCTGCGAGGTTTGATCATGTGTGGCGTAGAGGTGCCGGTGCTGCCATGGCCGCGCCTCCCTCTTCGGGCGGCCGGTTGGAGGGCCGGCTATGACTAGCTGAACCTCAGCAAGCTGACATAATCTCGCTTATGAGAAGCGGCAGTGGGAAGCGCCCGGGGGAGCGCGCAAGCCCTATACCGCCTTCGACGGGCTTGCGTACCGTCGCTGACGACCCGCACCACTCCTCGAGGCACCGGACCGGTGCAGAACAGGTGACAGCACATGACTCGCGAGCAGAACATCGCCTCCCAGCAGGCCTTCGGTGAGGCGGTCAACGCCGGCGACTTCGCCGCGTTCGACGCACTCGTCGCGCCCGACTCGGTCGATCACGACCCGGCGCCCGGCCAGGCACCCGGTCCAGAGGGATACGCCGCGTTCTTCGGCGACCTGCGGACCGCGTTCCCCGACATGGCACTCGAGGTCGAGAAGCTCGTCGCGGACGACGACAGCGTCGCGTTCGCCTACACGCTGACCGGCACGCAGACCGGTGTGTTCCAGGGCCACGCGCCGACGGGCAAGTCCGTGAAGATCCGCGGCATGCAGATCAGCACCTTCGTCGACGGCAAACTCGCCGAGCGCTGGGGAAGCAGCGACGAGCTCGGCATCCTCACGCAGCTCGGCCTCGCACCCGGCGCCTAGCCGGCGGGACTCCGACGGGTTCCGAAGCTCGTGTGCAACCACACCTCGGAGCCCGTCGAGCGGAGTGTGTGCGAACAAACTGACATAACGCGGATTATGGGAGACGCGTGCAAAGCCAGGGGAGGGTCTGACGGAGCATCCCGGGTGGGTTGAGATGACCCATCATGAATTGGACTCGCGGTGCCCACCATCCAGAACATCGCCAGGGCGTCGTGGTGCGTGAAGTCGGTGGTCACCTCAGTGCTCCCGGCTCGAAGGGCAGTGACGTCGCCGACGCCGATCCTCAACCACATGAAGTCCCAGCCCCCACGCAGCCTGTCGGTACCGGCGTCTCTCTTCCCCTGCCGCCCTCTCCGCGCGCACACTGTGACGAGGCGCTCGAAGAGTCGCGACGAGAGCGTCCTGAGGGCCACGAGCCGCACGTCGCGCCGGATGATCGAAGGAGTGCCGCGTGGACAATCGAGGCCCGCAGTGACGAGAAATGCGCTCATCCTCGGCGGCGCCGCTGTTCTCCTCGCGTTCGGAGTCGCGGGCTGCACCCCGTCGAGCTCACACAGCTCCGCTCCGGACGCTTCCACCCCGGTCCGCGGCTCGAGTGCGGTCACGACGACACCACCGACCGGCGAGAGCTGCGAGCTCAGCGAGACCTCGACGCTGACGACTCAGGACGAAGTGACAGTGATCGTCGAGCTGACCGACGCCGGCGGCGGATCCTGCGAGCTGCAGGGCACTCCGCAGGTGACGTTCCTCGACGCCGAGGGCACCCAGGCGGCGATCGCTGTCCAGGCGAGTTCAGGCGAGCAGTTCCCGGGAACACCAGTCGAGGTCGACCCGGGCGGACACGCCTATCTCACCTTCCTCTTGGATACCACCGGCTCCTGCGTGCCCACGGGCGCCGCCACCATGCTCATCGCGGTATCCGGTGCTCCGAACACCACGCGAGTCGAACTCGGCTCGACGACGTTCTGCCCGACCGCGGACGACGTCCCGCCACTGTCGTACCCGGTGACGCCCCAGCCCACCACTCTGACCTGACGATCGGGTAGTCCTGAGCGGTGCGCACTCGCTCCCCTTCAGACCGCTCTCGACGAGATGACACACTCTCGATCATCGAATCGAGTGGTCTCGGATTCGACGCAAGGCTGACGCGCCATCACGTCGACGGTGTTCACCACGGGGGCCAGCGCCTCCGTCGGCATGACCCGAGGTGAGCACTGCAAGAAGACCATCGTGACCGCCGCCTCCGACGTTGGCGCGTGTGTCGTACTCCCCGAAGCGATCCTCCGCGGCCGAATCGCAACGATGTCCGGTCGGTCCCGCGAGACCATGGCCGAGGAGATCAGCGCAGCAGCGAAGCCCGCGACGTCGACCACCGCCCCATGGACCGACCGGCGTCCACGGAGACGGAGGCGTCCCTGCCCTCGATCGCCCTCGCCGCATCGAGCCGAGCGGCCGCGGCCTGCTCCTCCGATGCCGCGCGCAGCTTCAAGATGTCCTCCTCGAGCTCCGCGAGGAGCGCGCCCTCTCGATCGGTGGCGGCGACGCAGTCGGTCTCGAGCTTCTCCTCGCGCTCCCGGTACACGGCGGCGCGCTCCCGCGCCCTCTTCCGCGCGGCATCTCGCGGGAGGGGGATCGCGGAGTGACGGACCGCGGCAGGCCGGTCAGAGCAGGCCGGTCAGAGCAGGGCGGTCAGAGCAGCCCGTCCGTGAGGTGGTCCGGCGTGCCGAAGCGGTGGGCCGTGATCGACACGGCCTGCTCGCGGAGGAACGGCAGCAGCTCCAGCCGGCCCGCCTCGGTCGCCTCGCCGGCGTAGACCGCGAGGTCGGGGCGCCCGCCTGTCACGGCCGTCACCGTCGCGGCGGAGGCGCCCAGCAGGCGCACCCGTCCGGCGCCGTGAGCGCGCACCCGCGCCTCCCACGCCGCGTCGTCCTCGACCACGACGGCGCCGGCCGCCGCGTCGAGACCGGCGGCGAGCTGCGGAGGCAGCGCCACGGCACTCGAGACGACCACCCGCGCCTGCGCGGTCGCCGCCGCGACGGCCACCCGCACGAGCGACCCCAGCGGCTCCCCGGGGGCCAGGCGCACCAGCACGGCGGAGTCGTAGCGCACGTGGCGGAACACGTTGCGCTCCGCCTCCAGCCCCGTCACGTCGCGGGGTGCGCCGGCCGCCCACGCCGCCGCGCAGCTGCGCGCCGTGCGCTCGACGCCGGCGAGCTCCTCGGCGGAGAGCTCCGCGCGCGCCGCGGCGAGCAGTCGGGCGACCGGCCCGACGACCGGAGCCGTCGCCTCCGACGGCGCCGCGGTCCAGGAACCCAGGCCGAGCAGGTAGTCCGGCCCGCCCGCCTTGGTGCCCGGGCCGACCGCCGACTTCTTCCAGCCGCCGAACGGCTGGCGCTGCACGATCGCCCCGGTGATCCCGCGGTTCACGTAGAGGTTGCCCGCCTCGATCCCGTCGAGCCAGGCGCCGATCTCCGCCGGGTCGAGCGCGTGCAGGCCCGAGGTGAGCCCGTAGTCGACCTCGTTGACGATCGCGATCGCCTCGTCGAGGGTCGCCGCCGTCATGATCCCGAGGATCGGCCCGAAGTACTCGGTGCGGTGGAACTCGGACCCGCGGCGCACCCCGTCGCGGACGCCCGGGCTCCACAGGCGTCCGGAGTCGTCGAGGCTCCGCGGCTGCAGCAGCCAGGTCTCGCCGGCGCCGAGCTCGGTGAGACCGCGCAGCAGCTTGCCCTCGGCGGGTTCGATCACCGGCCCCATCCGCGTCGCGGGGTCGGTCGGGTAGCCGACCGTGAGGGAGGAGACCGCGTCGAGCAGCTGCGCGCGGAACCGCTTCGAGCGCGCGACGGAGCCGACCAGCACCACGAGCGAGGCGGCGGAGCACTTCTGGCCCGCGTGCCCGAAGGCGCTCGCGACCACGTCCTTCACCGCCAGGTCGAGGTCGGCCGAGGGGGTGACGATGATCGCGTTCTTGCCGCTCGTCTCGGCGAGCAGCGGGAGGTCGTCGCGGAAGGAGCGGAACAGCTCCGCCGTCTCGTAGGCGCCGGTGAGGATCACGCGGTCGACCTGCGGGGAGGCGATCAGGTCGCGCCCCAGCTCCTCCTCCGGCAGACGGAGCAGGCGCAGGGCCTCGCGGGGCACGCCCGCCGCCCACAGCGCCTCGGCCACCACAGCGCCGCAGCGCGCGGTCGGCCCGGCGGGCTTGAGCACCACGGCGGAGCCGGCCGCGAGCGCCGCGAGGACGCCGCCGGCCGGGATCGCGACCGGGAAGTTCCACGGCGGAGCGACCAGGGTTAGCGCGGCCGGGTGGAAGCGGGCGCCGTCGACCGCGTCGAGCTCGAGGGCGCGCTCGGCGTAGTAGTGGGCGAAGTCCACGGCCTCCGAGACCTCGGGGTCGCCCTGGTCGAGGGTCTTGCCGCCCTCGGCCGCCATGACCTCGAGCAGCTCGGCGCGGCGCGCCTCCAGCTCGTCGCCGGCGCGGTGCAGGATGCGGGCGCGCTCCTCGGCCGGGACGTCGCCCCAGCCGCTGCCGCGGGCTCCGGAGAGCACCGACTCCAGCTCGTCGAGGGTGCCGATCGTGGCGGCCTCGATCGCGTCGGCGCCGGCCCGGGAAGCGGGGACGCGCGCGAGGATCGCCTGCGCCCACTCGCGGTTCGCGGCGACGGACGGGTCGGTGTCGGGGGTGCTGCGGAAGTCGCCCGGTCCCGGGCGGCCGCTCGCGGCGAACCGGTCGGGCACGCGGTGCGCCGGGGGGACGGCCCCGTCGAGGGCGGCGACGGAGGCGCGGAACCGCTCCTCCTCCCGCGCGAAGAGCGCCGGGTCGGCCTCGAGCTCGAAGACGGCCGACATGAAGTTCTGGCTCGACGCGCCCTCCTCCAGCCGGCGGATCAGGTAGGCGATCGCCACGTCGAACTCGGCCGGCGCGACGACCGGCGTGTAGAGAAGGAGCGAGCCGACCGTGCGGCGCACCGCCTCCGCCTGGCCCTGGGCCATGCCGAGGAGCATCTCGTACTCGATGCCCTCGCGGACGCCGCGGGTGCCCGCGAGCAGCCACGAGTACGCGACGTCGAAGAGGTTGTGCCCGGCGACGCCGACCCGCACGTTGCGGATCCGCTCCGGGTGCAGCGCGTAGTCGACGACCCGCTTGTAGTTCGTGTCGGAGTCCTGCTTGCTGCTCCAGGTCGCCAGCGGCCAGCCGTGGACCGAGGCCTCGACCTGCTCCATCGGCAGGTTCGCGCCCTTGACCAGGCGCACCTTGATGCCGGCGCCGCCGCGGGCCCGGCGGGCGGCGCTCCACTCCTGCAGGCGGATCATCGCCGAGAGCGCGTCGGGCAGGTAGGCCTGCAGCACGATGCCGGCCTCGAGGCCGAGGAACTCCGGCCGGTCGAGGATGCGGGTGAAGACCGCGATCGTGAGGTCGAGGTCCTTGTACTCCTCCATGTCGAGGTTGATGAACTTCTGCGGGGAGGACGCGGCGGCCCGGGCGAACAGCGGCGCCAGCTCCTCGACGATGTCGTCGACCGCGGCGTCGAAGGCCCACGGGTTGTGCGGGGCGGTGCTCGAGGAGACCTTGATCGAGACGTAGTCGACGTCGTCGCGGGCGAGGAGCCGGTGCGTCCCCTCCAGGCGGCGGTGGGCCTCCTCGCGGCCGAGGACGGCCTCGCCGAGCAGGTTCATGTTGAGCCGGACGCCGTCGCGGCGGATCGCGGCGATGGCCGGGCCCAGCCGCGAGTCGGTCGCGTCGATGATCAGGTGGCCGACCATCCGCCGCAGCACCCGGCGCGCGATCGGCACCACGACGTCCGGGAGGAGCGGCGCCATCACGCCGCCGAGGGCGACGGCGCCGCGCATCGGGGCCGGGAGGAACGACGGCACACCGCCGGCGATCGCCTTCAGCGCGGCGGCGGCGACGCGGGTGTCCTCGGGGCGGACGACGCCGTCGACGAAGCCGACCGTGAAGTCGAGGCCCGACGGGTCCTTCAGCACGCCGGCGAGCTGCGCCCCGGAGGCGTCGATCGGGATCGCGGACGCCTCGCGCAGCCAGCGCCGCACCAGGGCGACGCTCTCGTCGACCAGGCGGGGATCGATCGAATCGGCGGACGGGCCGTCGGCGGCGGGGCCGGTGGCGAGAGCGGGGCTGGCGAGATCCGTCATGGTGCGGTCCTTCTGCTCTGAGGGGCGATCTGCGCTGAGGGGCGGTGCCTTCAGTATTCGACCGACTACCGTTGAGCAGAAGCGACCGTTCCTTACCGGTACCGGTCAGCTCAGCTGACTGATCGGAGAGACGCCGTGCTCGATGTCCGCCGCCTGGTCCTGCTCCGCGAGGTGGCCATCCGCGGCACTCTCGCCGCCGCGGCCGAGGCGCTCGCCTACAGTCCCTCCGCCGTCTCGCAGCAGCTCGCGGTGCTCGAGCGCGAGGCCGGCGTCGAGCTGCTGCGGAAGGCGGGACGGCGCGTGCAGCTGACGCCCCAGGCCGAGATCCTGGTCGAGGCGGCCGGCGAAGTGATGGCCCTGCTGGAGCGGGCGGAGGCGGCGCTCGCGGCGTCGGGGGAGTCGGTGACCGGGCGGGTGCGCGTCGCGGTGTTCCAGTCGGCCGCGCTCGCGCTCATGCCGGGCGCGCTCCGGGCCGTCGCCGACCGCTTCCCGGAGGTGCGGGTCGAGATGGTGCAGCGCGAGCCGGAGGGCGCGCTGCACGAGACGTCGTGGGCGCGGGAGTTCGACCTCGTCGTCGCCGAGCAGTACCCCGGCCACTCGACCTCCTGGCTGCCCGGACTGGTGCGCAGCGACCTGACGACCGACGCGATCCGCCTCGCCGTGAGCCGCGACTCCGCCGTCGTCGACCTCGCCTCGGCCCGCGACTCCGCCTGGGTGATGGAGCCGCGCGGCACCGCGAGCCGCCACTTCGCCGAGCAGACCTGCCGGGTGGCGGGCTTCGAGCCGGACGTCCGCTTCGAGACCGCCGACCTGCAGGCGCAGATCCGCCTCGCCTCCTCCGGCCACGCCGTCGCCCTGATGCCCGACCTGGTCTGGGCGGGCGAGGCGCCGGACTGCCGTCTCCTCGAGCTGCCCGGCGCGCCGCGCCGGACCATCTTCACGGCGCAGCGGGAGGCGCAGCTGGCGTCGCCGGCGGTGCGGGTGTTCCGGGAGTGCCTGGCGGAGGTGGCGGGGCGGTACGCCTGAGCCGTCCACCCCTGTCGGCGATCCGCGAGGAGCGCTGGACTGGATGCGGCCCGCACGGGGGACCGTCACGGCGGACCACGGAGGACGACCGGATGCGGTCCGCACGGCCCGCACAGGAAGAAGGAATCATGACCACCTGGCTCATCACCGGCTGCTCGACCGGGCTCGGCCGCGCTCTCGCGACCGCGGTCCTCGCCCACGGGCACCGGGCCGTCGTCACCGCGCGCGACGTCGACTCCGTCCGCGACATCGCGGAGCCGCACCCGGAGACGGCGCTGGCGCTCCCGCTCGACGTCACGGACGACGCGCAGGTGGTCGCCGCGGTGGCCGCCGCCGAGGAGCGCTTCGGCGGGGTCGACGTCCTCGTGAACAACGCCGGCTACGGCTACCGCGCCGCCCTCGAGGAAGGGGAGGAGGAGGCCGTCCGACGGCTGTTCGACACCCACTTCTTCGGCACCGTCCGCACGGTCACGGCCGTGCTGCCCGGGATGCGCGAGCGCCGCTCCGGCACGATCGTGAACCTGTCGTCGATCGGGGCGCGGATCTCTCCCGAGGGATCCGGCTACTACGCCGCGGTGAAGGCCGCGATCGAGGCGGCGACCGAGTCTCTGCGCAAGGAGGTCGCGCCGCTGGGGATCCGCGCGTTCTCGGTGGAGCCCGGCGGGTTCCGCACCGACTTCGCGGGCCGCTCGCTGACGCAGTCCGCGACTCCGATCGCCGACTACGCCGAGACCGCCGGCCGGCGCCGCAAGGAGAACGACACGGCGCACGGCACGCAGAAGGGCGATCCGGCGCGGGCCGCCGAGGCGCTGATCCGGGTCGTCGAGTCCGAGACGACGCCGTCCCTGCTCCTGCTCGGCTCCGACGCGTCCGACGCCTTCCGCGCGGCTCTCGACGCGCTGCGCGCCGACGCCGACGCGTGGGAGGAGCTGAGCCGCGGGACGGACTACCCGGACGGGGAGTAGCGGGGGCTGGGCGGGTGCCCGGCGGGCTCCGAGGGTCGGAGGGCTGAGACGGGCTCCGAGCGCGGCGGGCGAGGTGCCGGAGCGCGCCGACGTCCCTCCACAGGGTCTGCTCGGCACCCGATCGCCGCTTCCGTGACGATTCGTCGGTTCGATGTCGGTGGTCGCTGGTTCAATACGGGTGTGACGACGATCAGCGGGACGGCAGCAGCGGAGGCGGTGCTCGGCGAGGTGCGCGAGCGCGGCGACCGCGCCGCCGAGCTCGCCCGCTCGGCGTCCCCGCTGCTCCTGGCGGCCGCCGAGGAGCTGCATGCCGGGCACAGGGCGGCTCTGGAGCACCCGGAGTCGTTCGCCCGAGGTGCGGCGCCTTTCGCGTCGAGCGATCTCGTCGAGCGGTCGGTCCGCGCGGAGTTCGCGGTCGCCCTCGGAGTGTCCGAGCAGGTCGCCTCCCGCGAGCTCGACCACGCCCGCCTCCTGGTCGAGGACCTGCCGTGCACCCGGTCCGCGCTCGCCAAAGCGCGGCTGCGGTGGGAGGCGGGGCAGGCGGTCTGCGATCGCGGCCACGCTGCCTCCGGGGTCACGGGCCGCGTTCGACGAGCGGGCGGCCGAGCTCGCCGCCCGGTCCACGCCGACGCAGCTGCGGCGGGCCCTGGCGCGTATGCGCGAGGAGCTCCACGAGCAGCCCCTCGCCGAGCGCCACCGCCGTGCCCGCGAGGACCGGGCGGTCTGGCTGAGCCCCGAGGTGGACGGCATGGCGACGCTCTGCGCGCTGCTCCCGGCTCCGGTGGCGCTGGGCGCGTACGGCCGCCTCGACAGGATCGCCCGGATGCTCCGCGACGGCGCGGAGGGAACGGAGTCGGACAGATCGGGCCCGTCCGTGCCGACTGTCGGCGAGGGCGACGAGCGCACCCTCTCCCAGCTGCGCGCCGACGCTCTGGCCGACATCCTCTGCGACGGCGACATCGTCGGCACCGTCCCCGAGGACGCCCGCGCCGAACGTCCCGCGCCGACCGTCGTGCCGGGCGTCCGTGCCGACGTGCGCGTCACCCTGGCCGCGAGCACCGCCTCCGGCCAGGACGACGACCCGGTCGAGCTCGAGGGCTACGGGCCCGTTCCGGCCGAGGCCGCTCGGAGCCTGCTGCCCGCGACCGTCACGAGGGTCCTGACCGAGCCGGTCACGGGCGCTGTCCTGTCGGTCGGCCGCACCCGCCGCCTCCCGCACCGCGAGCTGCGGCTCCTCCTCCAGCTGCGCGACGTGACCTGCCGGTTCCCCGGCTGCACGCGCTCGGCCACGACCGCCGAGGCCGACCACGTCGTCGAGTGGCGCAACGGCGGCGGCACCGACCCGGACAACCTCGCCAGCCTCTGCGTCGCCCACCACCACGTCCGCCACGGCGACCGCTGGACCTACGTCCTCCATCCCGACGGCACCGCCGACTGGACCACTCCCACCGGGCGCCGCATCACGACACGGCCGCCGGGTCTCCCCGCACGACCGCCCGAATCGGTTGCGCTCCCGAGGTTCGACCACCCGCCGCCGTTCTGACCGCTGCACGCTGCCGCGGATCCGAGGAACCGCGTGCATCGACGTGCCCCCGAGACGCCGTGGCGACGAACGCACGAGCACGTGGCGCCGAGCACCGGAGCACATGGCGCCGAGCGCCTGAGCAGGTCTCGCCGAGGGCGGCGCGATCGAGCGACGATCCGACACCCCCCTGCCCTGCAGTGACCCCCGCGGGAAGTCCGGCCCAGCGACTCCGCCGCTCCCCGCTACGCCGCCAGGAAGCGGTCCGCCGTCCGCAGCGAGAGCGCCATCGTCGCGAGCGCCGGGTTCGCGATCAGCGCGCTCGGGAACACCGAGTTGTCGCACACCCAGAGGTTCGGCACGTCGAAACTGCGGCCGTCCGCGTCGATCACGGCGTCGCCCGCGTCGGTGCCCATCCGCACGGTGCCGAGAGTGTGCGCCGTGCGCGCCATCACCCGCGTGCTCGTCGCGCCGGCCGCCTCCACGATCGCGGTCATCGTCCGGATCGCGTGCCGGTCGATCGCCTCCTCGTTGGCGCCCGCCGAGAACGTGATGCGCGCCTTCGGCACCCCGTGCTCGTCCAGCTCGTCGGTCAGCTCCAGCCGGTTGCCGTCGGCGGGCAGGCACTCGGCGTTGATCCCGACGCCCGCCGCGAAGCGGTAGCCGTCGAGCGCGTCCATCAGCTCGGGACCCCAGAGTCCCGCGCCGCGGGCGAGAGTCGTCGCGTAGGTCAGCGGCATCACTCCGAGACTCTGGATCAGGTAGCCGCCCGCGAAGTCGGCGTCGGCCGGGCGGACGGTGTCCTCGGTGATCACCGAGGAGGGGTAGCCGCGGTACCCGCGCATCTCGCTCTCGAACGTGCCCCAGACCTGGGTCGCCCCGTGCGCGAGGAAGTTCCGGCCCACCTGCCCGCTGCTGTTCGCGATGCCCGTGTGCAGGAGGAGCCGGGGCGTCTCGACGCCGCCCGCGCAGAGGAACAGGGCGGAGCAGCGCTGCCGGTGCTCCACTCCGCCGCTCGTGTAGACCACGGCGCACACGCGGCCCGCGGCGTCCAGCTCGATCCCGTGCACGAACGAGTCGGCCCGGATCTCGGCACCGGCCCGCACCGCCACCGGCAGATAGGTCACGTCCATGCTCGTCTTCGCGCCGGTCCGGCAGCCCTGATGGCACTGGCCGCAGTTGACGCAGGAGGGGCGGCCGTCGTCCCGCGGGCCGCTGAGCACGGCGGCGGGCGCGTCGGTCGCGCGCATCCCGATCGCCGCGCAGCCGCGCAGCATCATGTCGGCCGAGGCGTTCCGCGCGAGCGGGCCCTGCAGGTAGCGACGCGACGGGTCCCACGGGTACTCGGCCGGGCCCGCCACTCCGATCGTCGCCTCCACCGTCTCGATGTACGCGGTGAGCTCGGCGTGCTCGATCGGCCAGTCGCGGCCGACACCGGAGTCGCTCCGCAGCCGCAGGTCGCGCGGGTCGGGGCGGGGCGTGAACGCGCCCCAGTGCAGCGTCGAGCCGCCGACGCCGCGGCCGCTGTTGTTCTGCCCGAAGGCGGTGGGGGTCTCGCCTCCACTGAGGCGCTCCTCCATCCAGTTGATCTCGACGGCCGCCGTCTCGTCGGCGGTGTGGCCGAGCGGGTCGAAATACGGCCCGGCCTCGAGGGCCACGACCCGGAGTCCGCGAGCGGCGAGCACCGAGAGCAGGGGCGCTCCGCCGGCTCCGGTGCCGATCACGACGGCGTCGACCGCCTCGTCGAGCGGGAAGCGGCGCATGCCGGTCGTGTTCATCGGTGACTCCTCGTCGTCGGTTCCCAGGTCTCGCGGTCGTCGGCGCCGAGCAGGCGGAAGCCCGTCACGAGCGGCAGGGTGTCGCCGCCGCTGGCGTAGCCGTCGTAGCCGATCCGCGCCATCGACGCGGGGTGGGCCAGCCACTGCTTCACGAGGTCGACGCGGCAGTCCTCGAACCAGGCGGTCAGCTGCTCGGCGCCGAGCCCGCCGGCCGAGGGGTCGCCGAGCTCCGCGGAGCCGTCGGCGATCGCGGTGAGGCGGGCGTCCTGCTCGGCGGGGCCGAGGTCGGCGAATCCCCGGAGGGCGTCGAGCGCCAGACCGTAGGCGATCGGGTCGGCCGGCAGGTCGGCGTTGCGCCAGCCGTCGCCCTCGCCGTTCGCGAGCTGCGTGTCCACGCGGGCGGCCAGGTCGATCCGGCCGCCCTCCTGCGGGACGACCCGGTCGGCGATCGCACGCAGCTCCGCGAGCTGGGCGACGGTCAGGGCGCGCGGCGCGTACTCCGGGTCGTCGGCGAGCGCGCGCACGGCCAGCAGCCCGCGCACCCGCGTGGAGGTCCGGGCGGAGGCGATGGCCGCGCCGGCGTCGGCGGGGACCGACGGTGCCGTGCCGGCCTCCTCCTCCCAGAACCGGCGGATCGCCGCCGCCACCTCGACCGGGCGCTCGAACGGCAGCAGGTGGCCCGCCCCGGCGAGCGTGAGCAGCCGAGCGCGGGAGTAGAGGGAGCCGTTGAGGCGGCGCTGCGCGTCGGCTCCGAGGTCGCCGTCCTCACCGCCCGCGATCAGGAGCGCGGGGACGGCCTCGAGCTCGGCCTCGCCGGTGCGGTCCTCGCGGCTGCCGTGCTCGAGCCAGTCGCGCCAGCCCTCGGGGGAGTAGCGGCGCAGCTCGGCCAGCACCTCGGCGTCGGCGTCGGCGGGCAGCGGTGAACCGACGTTCTGGTCGACGAACTCGCGCGCCTGCGCCTCGTCGAGGGGCCCGTCCTCGACCCAGCCGAGCATGGTCGAACGGCGCTCCTCCTCCATCGGCTCGGGCGAGAGCGGCGACCCCGCGAGGAGCACGACGCCGGCGAGCCCGAACAGCCCCGAGCGGCCGGTGACCGTGCGCGAGGCCACGAGCGAGGCGATCTTCCCACCCATGCTGTGCCCGAGGAGCAGCCAGCGGGAGGAGCCGTGCGCGCGGATCCGGCGGATCGTGGCGGCGGTCATCTCCTCGAGCGAGGTCCCGGATCCACCGGGCAGGTCGAGCGCGACGAGGTCCGCGACGTCGGCGAGCTCACGGGCGAGCGCGTCGAAGGCGCGGTCGTCGAGCCCGAGTCCGGGCAGAGCGAAGAGGGCGGGGCGGGGGCTGGTGGACACGGGCGTCCTGTCGGATCGGTGGGGAGCGGGAGGGGAGCGGCGGCGGGGGCGGCCCTCCTCATCCGACCACAGCGCGCCCGCGCGGCCCGACCCTTGCGCCGACGGCCGTCTCGTGCAACCGCGCTCCCTCCTCGCCGCCGCGGGAGTCAGAGCGGGGAGGCGAACACCACCAGGTTGTCCCGGTAGCGGCCGATCGCCGCGTCGTACTCGCCGCCACAGGTCACGAGGATCAGCTCCTCCTCGAGGGTCGCGCCGAAGACGCGGGCGGTGGGGAACGCGGCCTTGGCGTGCGACTCGACCGCCGTGACCCGGTAGCGGTGGTCGGAGCCGTCGACTCCGCTCACCGCGATCTCGTCGCCCGGGGCGAGCTCGCCGAGGCGGAAGAAGACCGCGGGACCGGACCGCGAGTCGACGTGCGCCGCGATCACGGTGCGGCCGCTGCCGCCCGGGCGCCCGCCTCCCGAGAACCAGCCGACGTCGTCGTAGTCCGCCGGCACCTCCATCGCCCCGTCCGACTGGATGCCCAGGGCGATCAGCGGCTCGTCCAGGCCCATCGCGGGCACGCTCAGCCGGGCGGGCTCGACGCCGACGGTGCGCGCGGGCGCGGCGGCGGCGGGGTCGGGCGCGGTCACCGGCGACGAAGCGACCGGGGGAGCAGAAGCGAGGACCGGAGGCGCGGGCGCGCTCGCGGGCGTCGCCGCTCCTCCGCTCCCGTCCGCGGCGGCGCACCCCCCGAGGAGCAGCGCGGCGCACAGTGCCGCCGCGCCTCTCCTCGACCGGGTGCCCACGATCAGGAGGCGGTGCGCCGGCGGGCGACGACCACTCCGGCCGCGCCGAGGGCGGCGACGGCTCCGAGGCCGGCCAGCGCGGCGAGACCGGACGGGCCCGTGGCGTCGCTCCCGGCGGCGGTCGCGCCGCCACCGGTCTGGAGGCCGCCGACCGGCACCTGCGAGAGCTGGCCGCGGACGACGCCCGCCGCGTACGAGGCCGTGTGGGAGTCGCCCGCGAAGGCGGCGGGATCGGCCTCGAGGGCCTTCAGTGTGAATCCGGCACCGGTGTCGGCCCCGTTCGCCTGGATGCCCGTGGTGAAGGGGCCCTGCAGGCAGCCGCTGCTGGTGCGGGGGCCGTCGCCGACCGGCGCCGGGTTCGGGAACGCGATGCGCGGCGGGCCCGCCTTGCCCAGCGCCGCCTGGTGGATGTGCGTCGCGGTCTTCGCCGGGCTCTGGTAGTCGCCGGTCACGCCGGTGAGGGTGATGTCGTAGCAGATGACGTCCAGGTCGCTGTTGACCCGGAAGGTCATCTCGCCCGTGGCGCCGGGCTGGCCGGGAGTCGCGGCGGAGTCGGCGTTCACGACCTGGTCGGGCGTCGCCATCACCGTGAAGGCGCTGGTGAAGGAGGACGGCTCGGCGACCTCGGTCTCGGCCTGGGCCGGTGCGGCGGCGAAGAAGGAGGCGGCCGCGACGGCGGTGACGCCGCCGAGGGAGAGCAGGCGGCGGCCGGCGCGGTTCCGCGCGGGGGACGTCTTCGTCATGGTGGAGCCTTTCGATCGCGAGCGCCGAGCGGGCCCGATGCAGGGAGTACGGCCGGAACCGGCGCTGCGTTCACTCCATCTGAGAGGATCTTCACGGAGACGGTCCTCGCCTCCGATGAACGCCGCCGCCGTCGCGGCCGTACCCCCTTCCGGCGGACCACCGGTCCGGACGAGGAGGCGGTGTGGCGCGGACGGCGACGGCACGACGAGACGAAGGGCCCGCGATGCCGCGCGAGCACTCGGAGGTCCCGCCTCCGGTGGTGCGCCTCGAGCCCAGGACGGCGGAGTTCGATCCGGCCGCCGCCTTCGACGAGCACGGGTCCGCCCTGCTCGGCTTCGCGCTCAACGCCCTGCGCGACCGCGGCCTCGCCGAGGACTGCGTGCAGGAGACGTTCCTGCGCGCCTGGCGCTCGCGGGCGAGCTACTCCGCCGAGCGCGCCAGTGCCCGCACGTGGCTCTTCGCCATCGCCCGCAACGTCGTCGTCGACGTGCACCGCTCGCGCCAGCGCCTGCCGCGCCTGGTCGAGGCCGAGGTGCTGGAGGAGGTGCCCGCGGAGGACCGCGACCCTCTCGAGCCGCTCGCGATGGCCGAGGCGCTGGCGCGGCTCTCCGCCGAGCACCGGCAGGTCGTCGTCGCCGTCCACCTGCACGGCGAGACCTACGCCGAGCTGTCGGCGGCGACGAGCGTGCCGATCGCCACCCTGCGCAGCCGGGCCTTCTACGCTCTCCGAGCGCTCCGCGGTCACCTCGCCGGCGCCGGACCCACCGACGAGGAGAGACCGTGACCGACCGAGACCAGCCCGACGGCCGCCGCGAGGAGCTCCTCGCCGCGGCCCTCGCCGGGGACCTCTCCGCCGAGGAGGCGCGCGAGTTCGAGCTCCTGCGCGCCGCCGACCCCTCGATCGACCGCGAGCTCGCATCGTTCGGCGCTGTGGTCGACCGGCTCGGCGCGCTGGGCCGCTGGGAGGAGGCGGAGCCGTCTCCGGAGCTGCGGTCGCGCGTCGCCGCGCTCGCCGGGGAGCGGCCCGAGCGCACGGCGCGGGTGCGCGCCCCGCGCCTCCGTGCCCCGCGCCTCCGTGCCCCGCGCCTGCGCGCCGTCCTGGCCGTCGCCGCGGCGGCCGCGCTCCTCGTCGTGGGCGGCGTCGCCGGTGCGGCTCTGCGGTCCGCCGGCGAGCGCCCCGTCGCGGGACCGCCCGGGACGCTCGGCGCCGTCGAGGCGATCGCCTTCGACGAGCGGACGGCCGGCGTGACGCTCGACGGCTCGCTGGTCGCGCACACCTGGGGCACCGAGACGATCCTCCGCGGCACCGGGTTCGCGCTCGGCGAGAGCTACGACCTCGTGCTGGTCACCGGCTCCGGCGAGCGGCTCCGGTCCGGCTCCTTCCTCGGCAGCTCCGCGGAGCTCGACTGCGAGATGAACGCGGCCGTCCTGCGCGAGTCCGTCGCCGCCGTCGAGATCACCGACGCCGGCGGAGCGCTCGTCGCCTCGGCCGCCCTCCCCGCCGTCACCTGAGAGCCGGCGGTGCAGGCTCCCGGCGCGGCTTCAGCTCGCTGACGAGCGTGCCCGCGACGATGAACCCCGCGCCGAGCAGGGCGAGCGCGGGGAGGCGGTCGCCGGCGAGGCGGCCGATCAGGCCGGCCCAGACCGGTTCCGCGGAGTAGATGATCGTGGCGCGGGACGGCGAGACCGAGCGCTGAGCCCAGTTCATCGTCAGCTGGATCAGGCAGCTGCTCGCCCCGAGCGCGAGCGCGGGGATCAGCCAGGCCCACGAGAACGCCGGGACCGCCTCGCCCGCGAGCGGCATGGACGCGAATCCGAGCGCGCCGGCCACCAGCAGCTGCACCACGGTCACCCGCCCGAGGTCCACCCGTCCGGCGACGAGGCCGATCAGGATGATCTCCGCCGCGATCGGCAGCGTGCTCACGATCGTCGCCACCTCGCCCGCTCCGAGCGCGACGCCCGGCTGCGGGCCCGCGATCAGCAGCAGTCCGACGAACGCCAGGGCGACGCCCACCAGCGTCAGCACGTTCGGCCGGCGACGGAACACGACCCACTGGAGCAGCGGCACCAGCGGCACGTACAGCGCGGTGAGGAACGCGGAGGTGCTGCTCGTGATCGTCTGCAGCCCGTAGCTCTGCAGGCCGTAGCCCGCGAAGATCATCACCCCGATCGCGACGCCGGCCGCGAGGTCGATCCGCCGCATCCTCCGGAGCGACCGGTGGAACACGACCGCGCTGATCAGCCCCGCGATCGCGAACCGCATCCCGACGAAGAACAGCGGGCCACTGTGCTGCATCGCCACGTGCACGGCGAGGAAGGTCCCGCCCCAGATCGCGGTGATGCCGATGAGGGCCCACTCCGGACGCGAGAAGCGGAGGCCCCGGAGCGAGATGTGCATCATTCTGCACATCCTAGGAGCCTCGGGGGCTCCTCGGTGCAGAATAGTGCGCATGTCGGCTCCTGTCCTCGCCCATCTCGGCGGCAATCTCCGCCTCGCGCGGCGCGGAGCCGGGTTGAGCCAGTCCGCACTGGCGGAGCGCTCGGGCATCAGCCGGAGGACGATCGTCGCCGCCGAGGCCGGCGAGGCGAACATCTCGCTGACCGGAGTCGACCGCCTCGCGACCGCCCTCGGCACCACGTTCACGGCACTCGTCTCGGCCCCGGGATCCGCGCCCGCGGCGATCGACCAGGTCGCCTGGCGGGGAGCGGGCGAGGCGAGCGTCGCCGTCCTGCTCTCCTCCGTCCCCGCGCGCCGGGAGGCCCAGCTCTGGACCTGGACGCTCGGCCCCGGGGACCGCTACGACGCGCAGCCCGACCCCGAGGGGTGGCACGAGATCCTGCTCGTCACCGCCGGCGCGCTCCTCCTGGAGCGGGAGGGCGAGGAGCCCGTGCGGCTGGAGCCCGGACGGCACCTCGCCTTCCCGACCGCGCGGCACTACTCCTACGTGAACGCGGTGGACGCCGTCACGACGCTCGTCCGGATCGTGGTCGACTGACGGGTCGGCGCCTCAGGCCCGCGAGCGCAGGGTCTCGAGCAGCGCCGCGGGGCGGACTGGTCACGACCAGGCCCTCAGTGCAGCGCGAGCGACACCGCCAGCACCACCATCACGACCGCCACGGCCGCGTCGAGGATCCGCCAGGCCCCGCGGCTCCGGAACAGCGGCCGCAGCGCCCGCGCCCCGAAGCCGAGAGCGGTGAACCACAGCACGCTCCCGGCCGCCGCCCCCGCCCCGAACCACCAGCGCTCGTCGCCGTGCGTGTTCGCCACCGACCCGAGCAGCACGACCGTGTCGAGGTAGACGTGCGGATTGAGCAGCGTGAGCGCCAGGCAGGTGCCGATCGCCGTGCGCAGCGACGTCGAGGCGCCGGCCGGATCGCCGTCGAGCGTCCCCGGCCGCAGCGCGCGCCTCGCCGCCAGCACCGCGTAGGCGAGGAGGAAGACGATGCCGCCCCAGCGGATCACCACCAGCAGCCACGGCGCCGACTCCAGGACCGCGCCGATCCCCGCGATGCCGAGCACGATCAGCGCCGCGTCGCAGAGCGCGCAGATCGCGACGACGGCCGGCACGTGCTCGCGGCGGAGCCCCTGGCGGAGCACGAAGGCGTTCTGCGCACCGATCGCGATGATGAGAGAGAGGCCGAAGCCGAGGCCGGAGAGAGCGGCGAGGAGGGGGGACACGCTCCGACGCTAGGGCCGGGCCCTCCTGTAGACCAGCTCATGCTCCTTCAGTACCGTGAGCAGTACTGATGCTGACCGACGACCTCGATCTCTCCCGCCTGCGCGCGCTCGCCGCCTCCGTCCGGTACGGCTCCTTCGATGCCGCCGCCCGCGCCCTGCACATCACCCCCTCCGCCCTCAGCCAGCGGATCAAGGCGCTCGAGACCGCCGCCGGGCGCGTCCTGCTGGTGCGCTCGCGCCCCGTCGTCGCGACCGAGGCCGGTGCGGGGCTCCTCCGCCTCGCCCGCCAGGTCGAGCTCCTCGCCGACGACGCCGTGCGCTCGCTCGGGGGCGAGGACGCGGCGGGGGCGGGCCCGGTCGTCCTCCCGCTCGCCGTCAACGCCGACTCCCTGGCCACCTGGGTGCTGCCCGCACTCGCCTCCGTCGCCGACGTCGTGGTGGAGCTGCACCGCGAGGACCAGGCGCACACCACCGCGTTCCTCCGCGACGGCACCGTGCTGGCGGCCGTCACCGGCGAGTCGGAGGCGGTGCTCGGCTGCACCGTCGCGCCCCTCGGAGTGATGCGGTACCGCGCGATGGCCTCGCCCGCGTTCGCCGAGCGCTGGTTCCCGGAGGGCGGCACGGCCGGCTTCGCCGCCTTCGCGGTCGCTCCGCTGGTCGTCTTCGACGAGAAGGACCGCCTGCAGGACGACTTCCTCCGGGCCGCCGGCGTCGAGGGCCGCCCGCCGCGGCACCGTGTCCCCGGCTCGACCGACTTCGAGCGGGCCGTGCGCCTGGGCATGGGGTGGGGGATGCTGCCCGAGCTGCAGGCCCCGGTCGGCGGCGAGGGCCTGGTCGAGCTGGGCGGCGACCCCGTCGACGTCCCCCTCTACTGGCAGCAGTGGGCCCTGCACACGCCCGCCCTCGACGCGGTCGCCGCGGCCGTCTCCGCCGCGGCGCGCGCGTCCCTCCGCTGAAGGCGCGGCTCAGACCGCGAACACGTCCCGGAGGGTGACCGTCTCGAGCGAGCGCTCGCGGAGGAGGTCGACGAGCCGCGCGTAGACCTGCGTCACCGGGTCGAAGTTCGCGTGCCCGATCACGATGTGCTGGGGGAGGAACCACTGGTCCGCGAAGCCGACCACCTGCTCCGGCGTGATCCGCCCCGAGTCCGAGAGCGAGCCGTACCAGAGCACCGTCGCCGTGTAGCCGATCGCCGCCGCGGCGGCCCGGCTCCGCTCGTCCGTGTAGCCGAACGGCGGTCGGTAGAACGGCGCCGCCTCCACCCCGTAGGTCGAGCGGATGAAGTCGCCGTTGCGGCCCAGCTCCTCCTGCACGCCGTCGCTCGAGAGGCTCGTCAGGTCGGCGTGCGACCAGGTGTGGTTCGCGAGCTGCACCTGCCCCGAGGCGACGAGCGGAGCCAGCAGCGGCGCGTTCGCGGTCCACGAGTCGTACTTCCCGTTGAGGAAGAAGGTCAGCCGGGTGCCGGTGTCGCGGGCGAACTGCGCGTAGGCGGCGACCACGTCGGAGTCGGCGCCGTCGTCGACGGTCCAGGCGAGCAGGCTCCCCTCGCCGGGCAGCTCCGAGATCGTGCCGGAGGGCAGGGGCACCCTCCTCCGCACCGGAGCCGCCGCGGCGGTGGTGGTCGGCACGGGGCGGGGAGGGGTCGGGTCGGCCGTCGGAGCGGCGGACGGCAGCACCGCCGGCAGCGCCGTGCTCGGCGGGAGCGCCGCGGGAGCGGACCGGGCGGGCGTGCAGCCCGTCAGCGCCACTGCCGAGGAGGCGATCCCCAGCAGCAGCGCGCGACGTCTCAGCCGGTCCACGGGTCCCCTACTTGAGCGTCCGCTTGACGGCGTTGTTCGACGGCGTCGGATCGGCGGCGGCGGTCGACACCCTGGCGTCGATCGTCGTGGCCGCCGGCCGGTCGACCAGCGTCACCGAGTAGGTGATGCTCCGCCCGACCGAGACGCTCGGCGCGGTCCAGGTGAGGACCGTCGTGCCCGCGACCGAGCCCTTCGTCTGCACGGCGCCGGGCGCGCTCGCCACCGTGCCGCTGACGACGACGCGGGTGGTCGTCGCCGCCGCGTCCCGGGTGCCGGTGTTCCGGACCGTGATCGTGCCCGAGAGCGGGGCCGTCGCCGAGAGGCCCGGCGCCGGCGCCAGCGTCAGCGTCAGGTCGGCGCGGGTGGAGGACTTCACCTGCAGCGACTGCGTCACCGAGGTCGCGGCGAGCCACGTGGAGTCGCCCGCCTGAGTGGCCCGGACTGTGCAGCTCGCCGCGCCGGTCAGCCGCACCGTCGCCGTGCCTGCGCCGGTCGCGGACACTGTGCAGCTGCCGCTCGCGTACAGCTTGACGGGGAGGCCCGAGGTCGCCGAGGCCGCGACCGGGTACGCGACGCCCTTCTCCGGCGAGGACGGCATCGACGTCGAGAAGGAGACCTTCTGCGCCTTCTTCTTCACCGGCACGACCGCGGAGACCGCGATCGACTGGGTCGCCCGGGGCGCCGCGTCGTGCGTGGCGTCGCCGGCCTGATCGGCGGTGACCGTGCAGGTGCCGGAGCCGCTGAAGGTCACGACGCCGCTCGCGAGCGAGCACGCGCCGGTGGCGCCGATCGTGACGGGCAGGCCGGAGGAGCCGCCCGCCGCGGTCGGCGTGTAGCGGCCGCCCGCGATCGCCGTGCTCGGAGCCTCGGAGGTGAAGGCGACCGTCTGCAGCGCCTTCCCGATGGGGAAGGTCCGCACGACCTGCTCCGCGGGCGCGTGAGCGTCGTCGCCCGCCTGATCCAGCGTCAGCGTGCAGGTGCCGACCGAGTCGTAGGACACCGTGCCGTCCTCGCCGAGCGAGCAGGAGTCGGAGGCGTCGAGCACCGGATCGGCGCTCGACGGGCCCCGGACGATCGCCGGGGTCCAGGAGCCGCCGATCCGGGCGTCCGTCGGAGCGGCGTCGCGGAACGCGACGGTGCCCTCGGCGGCGCCGACCTCGACGGCCTGCGAGATCTGCGGAGCCGCGGTGTGCCGCTCGTCCCCGGCCTGATCCGCGGTCACCGTGCAGGTGCCGGAGCGGGTGAAGGTCACCACGCCGTCCGCGACCGTGCAGGACCCGGCCGCTCCGAGCACCACGGGGGCGCTGGATGCGCCGGCCGTCACGACGGGCGTGTAGGAGCCTCCCGCGACCGCCGCGTCGGGGACCGGCGACGTGAACGCCAGCGTCTGGCCGAGGGCGCCGATCGCGAAGGTCCGGACGGCCTGCGGAGCGGCGCCGTAGCGCGAGTCGCCCGCCTGGTCGAGCGTCAGCGTGCAGGTGCCGACGGAGTCGTAGGACACGACTCCCGCGGTCGCCGAGCAGGCTCCGGAGGCGGTCAGCACCGGACGCGCGGTGGAGGGCCCGGCGACGATCCGCGGGGTGGTCGTCCCGCCGACCGTCGCGCCGGTCGGCGCGGTGCCGCCGAAGGAGACGGTGCCCGCGAGCAGTCCGACCGCGATCACCTGCGAGATCCGCTCCGCCGGGGCGTAGCGGCTGTCGCCCGTCTGGTCCGCGGTCACCGTGCAGGTGCCCGATCCGGTGAAGGTGACGACCCCGTTCGTGAGCGCGCAGGGCCCGGAGGCTCCGAGCACCACGGGCCGCCCGGAGGCTCCGCCGGTCGCGGTCGGGCGGTAGGTGCCGCCCGCGAGCGCCGAGTCCGGCGCCTGCGAGGTGAAGGCCACGGTCTGCGCGATCCGGGTGATCTCGAAGCCGCGCACGGCCGTCGGCGCCGCGCTGTGGCGGGTGTCTCCCGCCTGGTCCAGCGTCAGCGTGCAGGTGCCCGCGGAGTCGTAGGAGACCAGTCGGAAGGGGCCGACGGAGCAGGCGCCGGAGGCCGTCAGCACCGGAGGAGCGCTGGAGGGGCCGGCGACGACGACGGCGGTCGAGGAGCCACCGACCCGGGCCGCGGTCGGAGCATCGCCGCCGAACGCGACGGTGCCCGCGAGCTGCGAGACGGCGACGGTCTGCGAGACCTGCGCCGCCGCCGCGTAGCGCCCGTCGCCCGCCTGGTCCGCCGTGACGGTGCAGGTGCCGCTGCCGGCGAAGGTGACGACGCCGTCCGCGAGCGTGCAGGCGCCGGTCGCTCCGATCGTCACGGGGAGCCCGGAGGCGCCGCCCGTCGCGGTCGGAGTGAGCGTGTCGCCGGACGTCGCCGTCGACGGTGCGGTCGAGGTGAAGGCGACCGTCTGCGCGATCGCGGTGATCTCGAAGGTCTGGACCGCCCGCGCCGTGCCGTAGGTGTCGTCGCGGTAGTGGATCGCCGTCAGCGTGCAGGTGCCTGCGGAGTCGAACCGGACGGCGCCGTTCTCGCCGTCGGAGCAGGCGCCGGCGACGCCGAGCACCGAGGGGCCGGAGGACGGGCCGCGCGTGAAGGCGGGAGTGAAGGATCCGCCGACCTTCGCGTCGGTCGGAACGGCGGTCGTGAACGCCACGGAGCCGGGCGCGTAGCCGACCTCGACCTCCTGCACGGCGGGCCGGGCGCTGTCGTACTGCCGATTGCCGTTCTGGTAGGCGAAGACGCCGCAGACGCCCTTCGTGGTGAAGGTGACCACGCCGTCCTTCGCCGAGCAGGTCGCTGTCGTGATGAGGAACGGAGCGATGCCGGAGGCGCCGCCCTCGATCACCGGGCGGTACGTGTCTCCGAGGACGGCGCCGACCGGAGGCGCGCTCGTGATCCGGACCGTCTGCGGGAGGAAGTAGATCGAGTACTGCTGCTCCGCGTGCCGTGCGGGCCAGTAGCCGTCTCCGGGCTGGTCGAGGGACAGCACGCAGAGCCCGGCTCCGTCGTTCCGCACGGTCACGCCGTCGGGCAGGATCGAGCAGTCGCGGCTCGCGGAGAGCACCGGCACGCCCTTCGACGGGCCGGGCACGATCGTCGGCCGGTACGTCTCGAGCGACATCGCGTGCGAGGGGGAGTCGCTCCCGAAGGAGAGGTTCCCCTCGGGGGTTCCCACCGTGATGACCTGCCGGACCTGCGCAGCGGCGTCGTGCCGATCGTCCGCGGCCTGGTCGATCTTCACCGTGCAGGTGCCGTCGCCGAAGAACGTCACCACGTCGTCCGCGATGGTGCAGTTGCCGTTCTCGATCACCGTGATCACGAGCGGGTTGCCCGAGCCGCCGCCGGTCGCCTCGACCGTGTACCGGTCGTCGGTGAACACCCGGTCGGGCGGAGTCGAGGTGACGACGATGGTCTGGGGGATGCGCGAGATCGGGACGAAGCGCACCAGGCCCTCGGCGGCCGCGTACACGTCGTCGCCGGGCTGGTCGAACTGCACGCCGCAGGTCGAGGGCTCGGTGTAGGTCAGGATCTGCGCACCCGTCGCGTCAGGGGCGACGGTGCAGCCGAAGAAGGTCCTCACGAGCACCGGCAGGCCCGAGCTCGAGGTCGCCGTGGCGACGCCGGTCGACTCCAGCACGCCGGTCTTCGGCACGGCGACCGTCAGCGTCTGCGACGCCTTCGCGACCTCGAGATCGAAGGAGGCGCGCCCTGCGGTGTAGTGGTCGTCGCCGGCCTGATCCGCGGTCACGGTGCAGGTGCCGCTGCGGGTGAAGGTCACGACGCCGTCGGTGATCGTGCAGGATCCGGTCGCTCCGATCGAGACGGGGCTCCCGGAGCCGCCGCCGGTGGCCGTCGGGGTGAAGATGCCCAGCGCCGTCGGCGCCGTCGGCCGCGAGGAGGTGAAGGCGACCGTCTGAGAGAACTTCTGGACGGTGATCCGGAACGAGGAGGTGCCGGTGTTGCCGGCCTCGTCGTCCGCGGTGCAGTCGACCGTCGTCTCGCCGATCGGGAAGACGCTCCCCGAGGCGGGCGTGCAGGTCGAGCCCACGGCTCCGTCGACGGCGTCCTTCGCGGAGGAGGCGAAGGTGACGACGGCGCCGGAGACGTCGGTCGGCTCGGCCGCCACGGCGGCGGGCACGGTCACGACGGGGGCCGAGCGGTCGGCCAGTGCGAAGGTGCCGGAGACCGAGCGGAGGGTGTAGTTCGGCCCCGCGTCGCCTCCGTCGCACCGCGTGACGTAGTCGCCGACGGGCGTGCGCGCGCCGACCGTCACCTTCTCGGTGCCGTCCGCCGTGTAGTAGGCGCCGGTGGGCTCGGTGACGAACCGGTCGGTGCCTGCGAAGCCGTCGGCCGTGCAGGTGAGCGTCGGGGCGGTCGCGGTGCCGTGCGCCTGCGTCCCGGGGCTCGATGCGGTCACCGTGAGGGGCGCCGGGGAGATCGTGAGCGCGCCGTCGATGGTGATCAGCTGTCCCGAGGGGTTCGTCAGGCCGGAGCAGCGCGTGGGGTAGCGGCCGACGGGGGTCGTCGCGGAGAGCGCCAGCGGCGTCCTGAAGGCGGTGTCGGACGCCGCGTAGGCGCCGCAGGAGACGGTCCCCGAGGGGGAGCCGGTCACCGAGGCGGTGATCGCAGGGGGAGTGGATCCGTAGGTCGACGAGGGTGAGGAGGCGGTCACCATCGGGACGGCCGCGACGATGCGCAGCGCGCCGTCCTTGTACCCCGCGACCGTGTAGTCGCTGCTGACCTTCGCGCCGCTGCACCGCGTCGTGAAGGTGGTGAAGGTGGAGGTGGCCCAGTTCGGGATCAAGCGGTAGATGACGTCGTCCGCCGTGACGATCGGTCGGTAGACGCCCGCACTGAGCGGGGTGCCGAAGGTGTCGGAGCCGACGAAGGCGGCCGTGCAGCGCAGGTCGGGGGCCGGCGCGCCGCGCGGGTAGTCGACGGTCGGGGCGGTCACCGTGAGCGCCTTCGGCTTCGCCGTGAAGCTCTGCAGGGGCTCGCCCGCCCAGCCCAGAGGAGCGAGGGAGTCGAGCCTCGCGGCGAGCGTGCAGACGCCGGCGTGGAGCACGGTCACCCTCATGCCGCTGACGGAGCAGGTCTCGGCGGTCCTGCTGCTCAGGACGATGGAGCGGCCGGGCACGTCGACGGCCTGCGCGTAGGGGCTCGCGTCGAAGGAGTCGCCGTACGTCTTCTGCGGGAGCGTCGACAGGTCGAACCGCACACCGCCCACCGCCACGGTGGCCGGCTCGCTCCGGACGCTGCCGCCGCAGGTGGTCAGGGTCGCCCGATAGCGGTACGAGCCGGTGAGATCGGGGCCGGCCTCGAGGAACGCGGTCCCGTCGTCCCGGACCGCGGCCCGACCGAGCGCGGGCTTCCACGTGGCGCCGCCGTCCGTGGATCTCTCCCAGGACACGGCGGGGACGCCGCCGTAGACGGCGGAGACGCTGACGCCCATCGTCAGCGTGTAGATCTGGTTGGTGACGCCCGCGATGTCCGCGGGCTGCCGGGTGATGACGGGTGTCGCAGCGCACGCCCGCACCTCGTGGCGCAGGGCGGGAAGCGCCGACCAGCTCCCGCGTCCCGCCTCGGCGGGGGTGATGGTGTCGGGGTAGTGCGCGCGGATCTCGTTCCAGCCCTGCGGGATGTCCCTCGTGCTCAGCACGCCGACGCCGTTCGCGTCGAGGGTCACCCTGCTGGTGCCCGCGCCGGTGAGGATCTCGACCGTGCCGCCGGCGGCGACCGGCCGGCCCAGGCTCGGGATGGTCACCGTCGCGGTGACGGTGACCTCCTGCCCGAGCGTGGAGAAGTCGGGGGTCCGCGTCACGGTCACGGCGGTGTCGTACACCGGAGCGACCACGGGGTCGGCCGCCGTCGGGCCGGCCGTCTGCGAGATCTTCGTCACGCTCGGGTGCACGTAGCTCGAGCCGCCGCCGCCCGCGCCGGGGTCGTACATGACGCCGAGGGTGTCGTTCATGCTGCCGAACACGTACGGCGATCCGCCACCGCCGCCGTACCACCAGCCGGCCCCGCCGCCGCCGCCGCTGTGGCCGGGGAACGAGCAGTTGCCGCCGCCGCCGCGGGAGGATCCGGCGTCGGCGCCCTTGCCGTCGTTGAGGAACACGCCCCACTGGCCGTTGTTGCCGTCGGCGCACTCGCCGAAGGTGCTGTACCCGCGGGCGCCGGGGGAGCCGCCCGAGCTCTGGCCGGCCGCCCCGCCGCCGCCGCCGTCGGCCGCGTCGTTCCTGCCGCCGTTCCCGCCGCCTCTCGCACCGCTGCCGGCGTCGGCGTCGCCTCCGACCGAGGACCGGCCGCCGCCGCCTCCGCCGCCCGCAGCCACGGCGAGGGCGTGCTGACAGCCGTCCGAGCCGGCCGTGGTGAGGTACTGGGCGTCGCCGCCGGCGCCGCCGGAATCGCCCGAGTAGATGCCGCCGTTCACGTAGCGCGTGGCGCCGGCCGCTCCGGCCGGGGCGCCGGCGAGGCGTCCGATCTTCAGCACCTGCCCGGGCGTGACGGGCACTTCCACGACGAGGCTGGAGCCGCGTCCGCCGGCGTTGCCCGTCCCGAGGCCGCTCGCCCCCTTCCCGCCGTTCTGGCCGCTGAGGACCGCGCGGACCGTCGACACCCCGGTCGCGGGGACGGTGTACTCCGACACCGCCGAGATCTTCGGAGAGGAGAAGCACGCGGTGCTGAAGACCGGCGCGGCGGAGGCGGCCGGCGCGGCCACGACGCTGAGTCCTGCGCCCGCCACGAGCACGGCCGCGGCGACGAGGGAACGGAGGAAGGACTGGCGCATGTGCTGCTACTCCCGGCTGCTGCCGGGAGCGGGCGCCCGCGGTCGGCTCAGAGTAGGGCGCCCGGAACCGCCGAGGACAGCGGAATATACACGAACGCCCTGCTCGGGGGGTACCGACGACCACTTCTGCCGGAACCTCCCAGGAAGTCCTGGTGCTCGGAACCGCTGGGCCCCGCCGGAGACCGGGACGCTGTTGCGGCCTCCGCCCGGCTCGCGTAACCTAGCGAAGTTGCGTGCATCTGCACGCGCTTGCGTGCTGCCCGTCGGGCGGGAGCTCCGGCCCCCGCTGAACGGGCGGGCGGTGCGCCGACAAGTGACCTTGGGTGGGTCGGGCGAGGCCTCGTGCCGCGCGTGGTCCACGGTAACCACACATGGAGGAAACCATGGCAGCAGTCTGCCAGGTGACCGGAGCCGTCCCCGGCTTCGGGCACGCCATCTCGCACTCGCACCGGCGCACCAAGCGCCGCTTCGACCCGAACGTGCAGAAGAAGACGTACTACGTGCCGTCGCTTCGCCGTAACGTCACCCTGACCCTCTCGGCCAAGGGCATCAAGGTCATCGACGCCCGTGGCATCGAGTCCGTCGTCAAGGATGTTCTCGCTCGCGGGGTGAAGATCTAATGGCCAAGCAGCAGGACGTCCGTCCGATCATCAAGCTCCGTTCGACGGCCGGCACCGGTTACACCTACGTGACCAAGAAGAACCGCCGCAACGACCCCGACCGTCTCGTGCTCAAGAAGTACGACCCCGTAGTGCGCAAGCACGTCGACTTCCGCGAGGAGCGCTAAGTATGGCCAAGAAGAGCAAGATCGCCCGCAACGAGCAGCGCAAGGTGATCGTCGACCGCTACGCCGCCAAGCGCCTCGAGCTGAAGAAGGCCCTGGTCGACCCGGCCGGGACCGACGAGACCCGCGAGGCCGCCCGCGTCGGCCTCCAGAAGCTCCCCCGCAACGCCTCGCCCGTCCGCGTCCGCTCGCGCGACGCCGTCGACGGCCGTCCCCGCGGCAACCTCACGAAGTTCGGCATCTCGCGTGTCCGCTTCCGTGACATGGCGCACCGCGGCGAGCTGCCCGGCATCACCAAGTCCAGCTGGTGACCGAGCGCCGCTAGCAGCGCGACCGACGAAGGCCCGTGATCCCTCGGATCGCGGGCCTTCGTCGTCCTCCGACGGACGTAAAATGTCCGGATGACCGACTCCAGCCTGCCCACCGTCGCCGAGATCGCGGCGCTCATCGACCACGCGATCCTGAAGCCCGAGCTCACCCGCGCCGACGTCGACGCCCAGCTCGACGAGGCGCGCGCGTCCGGCGTGTTCAGCGTCTGCGTCCGCCCCTCCGACATCGCCCACTCGGTCGCCCGGCTCGAGGGCTCCGGCGTCCTGGTCGGCACGGTCATCGGCTTCCCCCACGGCACCACCTCCACCGCGGCGAAGGTCGCGGAGTCGCGTCAGGCGCTCGCCGACGGCGCGTCCGAGCTCGATATGGTGGTCAACATCGGCCGCCTCCGCAGCGGCCTGCTCCAGGACGTCGAGGACGACGTCCGCGCCGTGGTCGAGGCCGCCGAGGGCCACGTCGTCAAGGTCATCCTCGAGACGAGCCTCCTCGACGACGAGCAGGTCGTCGAGGGCAGCCGGGCCGCCGAGCGCGCCGGAGCGGACTTCGTGAAGACCGCCACCGGCTTCGCGGGCGGCGGAGCGAACGAGCACGACCTCCGCCTCATGCGCGGCGCCGTCTCCGAGGCCGTCCAGGTGAAGGCGTCCGGCGGCGTCCGCGACCTCGACACGCTCCTCGCCTACCGCGAGCTCGGCGTCACCCGTTTCGGCACCAGCGGCTCCGCGACCATCCTCGGCGACCTCGCCGCGCGGCACTCGGGCGACTCCTCCGCGGCACGTGTCGACTCCGCCTCCTACTGACGGAGCGGCCGACGAGGGCCGCACCGCACCCGCCGACCGGATGACGCCGGTGCGCCTGCGCCCGGGCCGCGCCGGACGGTGGGCGGAGCGGACCCGCCGCCCCCTCGACGAGATCGCCCGCGCTCTCAAGGAGCGCGTCTACGCGACCTTCACGGGCCTGGCCGTGGTGATGATCTACCTCGTCGGCGACCACCCCGACGCGGTCCACGCCCTCCAGAGCCTCGTGATCTCGATCATCGGGATCTCGGCCGCGGGCTTCGTCGCCGAGGTGATCGCGCACCAGGTCGTGCACGCCTCGGCGCCCTCGCGCTCCGAGACGCAGACCATGCTGCGGATCGCGGGCGGAGCGCTCGCCTCGGCGTCGCTGCCGGTCCTCGCGCTCGGAGCCGCGGCGCTGGGCTGGATCGACGCGACGATCGCGTTGCGGATCGGCGCGGGCGTCTACGTCGTCACACTCGCGGGGATCGCCCTCATCGCCGTCGTGCGCGCGGGCCTCTCCCGGAAGGAGAGCATCGTCTCGCTGCTCGGGATCGTGGGCCTCGGCGTGCTGGTCGTCGGCGTGCTCGCGCTCGCGCACTGAGCGGCCGGCGCCGCCGCGCGTAGGCTCGGACGGATGACGTCACGCACCAGGGTCGAGCTCGGCCGCCGCGAGGACCTCGGCGCCGACTGCGCGAACTGCTTCGGCCTGTGCTGCGTGGCCCTCGCCTTCGCCCGCTCCGCCGACTTCCCGTTCGACAAGCGGGCCGGGGACCCGTGCGTGAACCTCGACGGCGAGGACGCCTGCACGATCCACCGCCGGCTCCGGCCGCAGGGGTTCGTCGGCTGCACGGTCTTCGACTGCTTCGGCGCCGGCCAGAAGGTCTCGCAGCAGACGTTCAGCGGCGTCTCCTGGCGGTCGGACCCGGCCGTGCGCGAGCGGATGTTCGCGGTGTTCCCGCTGATGCGCCGCCTGCACGAGCTGCTCTGGTACCTCGACTCCGCACTGGCGCTGCCCGGCGTCGGCGCGCCGCTCCTCGACGAGCTCCGTGAGAGGTTCGACGCGGTGCACGCGCACACCCTCGGCGAGCCGGAGCAGGTGGCCGCGGTCGACGTCGACGCGGAGTACGGAGCGTCCCGGCCGCTCCTGATCGCCGCGAGCAGGGCCGCTCGCGCAGGAGCGGCGCCGGCTGCGCGCCGGTCGACGGGCCGTCGGCTCGCTCCGGGAGCGGATCTGGCGGGCGCGGTGCTCCGGAACGCGGACCTGCGGGGAGCGGATCTGCGGGGGGCGCTCCTCCTCGCCGCGGATCTGCGGGGAGCGGATCTGCAGCGGTGCGATCTGCTCGGGGTGGACCTGCGCGACGCGGACGTGTCCGGTGCCCGGCTCGCCGAGGCGGTCTACCTCACCCAGGCACAGGTGAACAGCGCCCGAGGGGATGCGGCGACCACGCTGCCCTCGCACTTCGAGCGCCCGACGCACTGGGGCGGCTGAGCCGATCCGCGGGTCAGAGGCTGCGGGGGCCGCCCAGCGACTCGTCGCCGCCCTCGTCGTCGAAGCCGAGGCCCTCGACCACCTCGCGGCCGAGGAGGTGCGCACCGCTCCAGCCCTCGATGACGCACCGGGGGAACGCCTCACGGTCCGGGGATCCGAGCCAGGCGGCCGCGGCCTCGCGGGCCCACGCCTCCGAGGCGTACACGCCGATGATCTCGGTGCGGTCGTCCCACGGCGTCGCGGTCGAGAGCACGAAGTGGTCACCGTTCACGATCGGGTCTCCTCCGGCTCTCGGGCTTCAGCGACCCCGTGGGAGTGCGGGACCGGACCGGACGCTACCCGCGGGTGGGGGAGCGCGTTACCGGGGTCGACACGAGCGCGGATGAAGGCTACGGGAACGTCGGGCGCGGCGCGATCACCCGATGGTCCCACGGAGGCGGGCGTTCAGCCCACCCAGAGCGGTCGCGATCTCGTTCTCGTCACTTCCGGGGAGGAGAGCACCGCCCTGCTCGAGGCCGTGGCGCAGGGCCTCGATCTCCTCAGGGGGGAGGCCGCCGCTGTCGAGGAGGGCCTGGAGGGCGGCGAGGATGCCGACGAGGGCGACGGCGTCGTCCAGGTCGAGGGGGCGGACGCAGGACTTCTCCATGTCATCGCTCCTGTTCGGGTCGGGGGATCGGGTCGGAGGCCGGGGGATGGCTCAGGGGCTCGGGCGCGGGGGGACGTCTCGGGAGTCGGCGCAGGGTCGCAGACACACCGACACACCGACGCCCCGGTGCCGTTCGGCCCGGGGCGTCGGTGCGGGGGAACGGTCAGACGACGCGCGGGTCGGACTCCTGGGTGTCGTCCTCGGGGATGTGGACGTCCTGGACGGTCACGTTGATCTCGGCGACCTCCATGCCGGCGATGTGCTGGATCGCGTCGGCGACGGCGGAGCGCACGTCCTCGGCGACCTTCTGCAGCGGCGCGGGGTACTCGGCGACGATGGTCACGTCGGCCGCGACCTGGCGCTCGCCGACCTCGACCTTGACGCCCTGGCCGCGGTCGTCGTTGCCGATCGCGCTGCGGAGGGCGCCGATCGCCCGGGCCGCTCCGCCGCCGAGGGCGTGGACGCCCGGGACCTCGCGCGCGGCGATGCCGGCGACCTTGGCGATGACGCCGTCCTCGATCACGGTGCGTCCGGATCCGGTGCTGGTCTGACGGGTGGTGGACGCGGTGGTCTCGGCCATGGTCTCCTCTTTCGCTCGGGGCCCGATCGCTCGATCAGGCGGGGTACGCAGGTAGGACGCTCCGTCGACGCCGAACGTCACGGTCGGATTCGGCCCGCCCAGGCAACTGCCAGAGAGCCGCGCGGCTCCGGGCGGGTCCTCTCAGGAACGAAGTCCTCGCGCGGCGATTCGCCCTCGGCTCGGCGCTGTGGTGGCATGGAGCCGTGACCGACGCGACCGCCCCGCAGGCGCCCCTCCCCGATCGGACGGCCGCACGCGTGCGCCCGCGCACCCTGCTCGTCCTGGCCCTGATCGGCGCCGTCGGCGGAACCCTGTCGGGCGCGTTCGGCGTCGGCGGCGGCATCGTGATGGTGCCGATGCTGATCGCCTGGGCCGGGATGGACCAGCGCCGCGCCTCCGCCACCTCGCTGCTCGCGATCGCCCCGACCTCGGTCGCCGGGGCGTTCGGCTACGCCCTCGCCGGCCAGGTCGCCTGGGTTCCGGCGGCGGTGATCGCGGCCGCGGCGATGCTCGGGGCGGTGGCCGGATCCTGGCTGCTCGCGCGGCTGCCCCTCGGCGTGCTGCGCTGGATGTTCGTGGCGCTGCTCGTGGCCGCGGCGGTGCGGATGGCCGTGTTCGGCTCGAACGACACCGGCGACGTCGCAGAGGGCTGGGGCGTGTGGCCCGGATTCGCGGGGCTCGGCATCGGGATGGGCGTCGCCTCCGGCCTCTTCGGCATCGGCGGCGGAGCGATCGCCGTGCCGGTCCTGGTCGGCGCCTTCGGGCTCGCGGACCTCCTGGCCAAGGGCACCTCGCTCGCCGCGATGATCCCCACGGCGGTCACCGGCTCGATCGCGAACGCCCGGCGCGGCCTGCTCGACGTGCGGGCGGGCCTGGTCGTCGGGCTCACCGCCACGGCGTTCTCCTTCGCCGGAGTGGCGCTCTCCTTCCTCCTGCCGGCGCGCGTGTCCGGGATCCTCTTCGCGGTCCTCCTCCTGCTCGCCGCGGCGCAGCTCGCCCTCCGCGGGCGGCGCCGCTGACCCCTGCACGACGCGGACCCCCGCCGTCAACGCCCTGTCCGATCCGTCGCAGACGCTCGTAGCGTCGTCGCGATCGGGCGCGTGCCCGAAGGGGCGGGAGCACGATGGACGAGCAGCAGCACCGGCAGCAGCGGCGAGGGGGCGGAGCGAGCCTGCACCGGGACGTCGCGCCCGGTGTGCACCGGCTCGAGCACGCCTGGACGAACCTCTACCTGATCGAGGAGGCCGGCCGGCTGACCGTCGTCGACGCCGGGCTCCCGAGGACGTGGCCGCACCTGATCCGCGCGCTGGAGGTGCTCGGCCGCTCGCTCGGCGACATCGACGCCCTCGTGCTGACCCACGCGCACTTCGACCACCTCGGCGTCGCCCGCGGCCTCGTCCGGCGGGGCGTCCCCGTGCACCTGCACGCAGCCGACGAGCCGCTCGCCGCGCAGCCCTACTCCTACCGCCGTCAGCGCACGCCGTTCGTGTACCCGCTGCTGCACCCCTCCGCGATCCCGGTGCTCGGCGCGATGGCCCGTGCGGGCGCGCTCGCGGTGCCGCCCGTGCACGGGACGCTGCCGCTGACCGCCGGGGCGGTGCTCGACGTGCCCGGGTCGCCCCGCGTGCTGGCGACTCCGGGGCACACCGACGGGCACGTCTCGCTGCACCTGCCCGAGCGCGACACGGTGATCGGCGGAGACGCGCTGGTCACGCTCGACCCCTACTCCGCGCGCACCGGCCCGCACCTGGTCGCGCGCGCCGCCACCGCCGACACAGCGAAGTCCCTCGACTCGCTGCGGGTGCTCGCCGGGACCGGGGCGCGGACCCTCCTGCCCGGCCACGGCGCGCCCTGGCGGCTGGGCGTCGCGGCGGCGGCCGAGCTCGCGGCGCGGACGCCGATCGCCTAGGGCGCGCCGCCGCAGGCCGCTCGGACGCCGGTGGCCTGCCTCCCCGGCAGACCCGGCTGCGCAGTCGTGGCACCATCGGAGGTGATGTCGATCCCCGGTCCCGCATGAGCGCGGTCAGCTACCAGGCCGCGTCGATCCCCCTCCGCCTGGCCAGCGCCGGCATGGTCGTCGCCCTCCCCGTCCTCGCCGTCGAGCGTCTCGGCGACGTCGCGCTCGGCGGCGCCCTGACCGGCGCGGCGCTCTTCCCCGCCGTGATCGCCGCGCCGCTCGTCGGCACGGTGCTCGACCGGGTCCGCCGCCCCCGCCGGCTCCTGGTCGGCGCCGCGCTCACGACCGCCGTCGCCTTCGCGGTCGCCGCCTTCCTCGGCGAGGTGCCGACTCCGCTCATCGTGGTGCTGCTGCTCCTCGCGGGGCTCGCGACGCCCGTCTACATGGGCGGCATGTCGAGCTTCGTCACCAGCGCCATCCCGGAGCCGCGCCGCGCCTACGCGCAGGACTCGCTCTCGTACACGGTCGCCTCGATCAGCGGGCCCGCGATCGTGGGCCTCGCGGTCGGAGTCGGGGGAGCGCGGACCGCGATGCTCGCCATGGCGGTCCTCGCCCTCATCGGCGTCGTCGGATCGCTCGGCCTGGCGATGGAGGCGCGTCCGGCGCCGACGGTCGGCGTGCTGCGGACGATCGTCGCGGGCGTCACCCACCTCGTGCGGCACCGGCCGATCGCGGTGGTCACCTCGGCGGGCACGCTCAGCCAGGTCGCGGGCGGAGCGGCGGGGGTCGCGGCGATCAGCCTCTCGGTGGAGAGGCTGGGCAGCACCGACGCCGCCGCGTGGATCCTGACCGCCTTCGCCGTGGGCGGCCTGCTCGGCGCCCTCGCGGTGGCGGCCCGCCGCTGGACCCGCCGTCCGCCGGCGTGGACCATGGGTGCCGCCTACATCGCGACCGGCGCCGTCCTCCTGGTCGCCGTCCCCGACCTGGGGATCGTCGTGGCGATCGCCGCCTTCGCGGTCGCGGGCGTCTTCACGGCCCCCTCGAACGCCGCGATGCTGCTCCTGCGCGACCAGGAGAGCCCCGCCGCCGTCCGCTCGCAGGTGTTCACGATCGGCGCGGGGCTGCGCTCCGCCGCCGCGGCCGTCGGCGCCGTGCTGGCGGGAGCGGCGTCCGGCCTCGGAGCCTCGTGGCTCGTCGCGGGGATCGCCGTGGTCTGGATCGGCTCGGGCCTGCTGCTGCGCCTGTTCCCCGCGCGCGACCGGGGCTGACCCGGCCGCGCGCGGGGACGCCGATCAGGCCGCGACGCCCGCCAGCGTGCCCGTGCTCGGCCCGTTCGGGTCGGTGATCATGCAGTTGATCGTCCGGTCGCCCGTGCCCCAGCTCTCGGCGGTCGGGTAGTAGTAGCTGAAGTCGTACGCCGAGTCCTGGTAGCCGATCCCGGTGAACGACTCGAACGCCGTGACGCAGTCGGTCTCGGCCTGCTCCGTCGCGACGGACTCGCCCGGGTACTCGTCGGCGTCGGCCATCGTCAGGTTCTGGAACACCTCGTAGACGTGCGGCTCGGTGCAGGGCACGGTCGGCACGTCGGTGACCTCGGTCGCCTCCTCGCTGAGCTCGCCGTTCAGGCAGTCGCCCACGCGCAGCTGGAAGACGTCGGTCGTCCCGCCCTCCGTGATCTCCCCGGTCTCGTCGTCGCGGGTCTCGCCTCCCATCAGGCCGTTCAGGCCCGAGCAGCCGGTCAGGCCGAGGGCGAGGGCTGCGCCGGCGGCCAGGACGAGGGCGGTTCTGCGGCGGTTCATGGCGACTCCCGGGATCAGCGGCACGGAGGTGTTCCTGTGACGACTCCCAGGCTAGGGGTGCAAGGCATCCGTCCCGAGGGGGATGCACTCGACCCGGATCTCCACTTTCCGGAGTAGCGGACGCTCGGCCCGGTCCGGTCGAATGGGGTCATGGCTCAGAAGACGATCGCAGACCAGCTCATCGCCCAGCTCATCGACGCCGGCGTCTCCCGCATCTACGGGATCGTCGGCGACTCGCTGAATCCGATCGTCGACGCGGTGCGCCGCAGCGGCGGCTCCGAGAAGGGAGGCATCGACTGGATCCACGTGCGCAACGAGGAGGCGGCCGCCTTCGCCGCCGGGGCGGAGGCGCAGCTCACCGGGCGCCTCGCCGTCTGCGCCGGCAGCTGCGGCCCCGGCAACCTGCACCTCATCAACGGCCTCTACGACGCGCACCGCTCCTCCGCCCCGGTGCTCGCCATCGCGAGCCACATCCCCAGCAACGAGATCGGCTCGTCCTACTTCCAGGAGACGCACCCCGACCGGCTCTTCGTCGAGTGCTCGAACTACCGCGAGCTGATCTCGACCGCCGCCCAGGCCCCGCGCGTCGTGAACGCCGCGATGCGCAGTGCGGTGGCCCTCCGCGGAGTCGCCGTGGTCACCCTCCCCGGCGACATCGCCGAGCTGGAGGCGGTGGACGGCTTCCCCGCGTTCGTGCTGCCGTCGACGCCCGTCCTGGTCCCGGCCGAGGCCGACGTCCGCGCCCTCGCGGCCGCGATCGACCAGGCGCGGACCGTCGCGATCTTCGCGGGCGCCGGAGTGCAGAACGCGCACGACGAGGTCGTCGCCTTCGCCGAGCTGGTAGGAGCGCCCGTCGGGCACAGCCTGCGCGGCAAGGAGTGGATCCAGTACGACAACCCCTACGACGTCGGCATGACGGGCCTCCTCGGCTACGGAGCGGCGCACGCCGGCATGCACGACGCCGACCTGCTCCTCCTCCTCGGCACCGACTTCCCCTACGAGCAGTTCCTCCCCGACGCCTCGAAGGTGGTCATCGCGCAGGTCGACAGCGACGCCTCGAAGCTCGGGCGCCGCGTCAGCGTCGCGCACCCCGTCCACGGCGACGTGGCGGCGACCCTCACCGCACTGACCCCGCTCGTGCAGCGGAAGGACCACCGCTTCCTCGACAAGACGCTGAAGAAGCACGAGAAGCTGGTCACCGGAGTCGTCGGGAAGTACACCGAGGTCGGCACGCGCAGTCCGATCCACCCCGAGCTCGTCGCCTCCACGCTCGACGGCCTGCTCTCCGAGGACGCGATCGTCACCGCCGACACCGGCATGGGCAACGTCTGGCAGGCCCGCTACATCACGCCCAACGGGAAGCGGCGCCTGCTCGGCTCCTACATGCACGGCTCGATGGCGAACGCGCTCCCGCAGGCGGTCGGCGCGCAGCTCTCGCACCCGGGGCGCCAGGTCGTGTCGCTGAGCGGCGACGGCGGGCTCTCGATGCTGATGGGCGAGCTGGTCACGGTCGCCGCCTACCGGCTGCCCGTGACGATCGTCGTGTTCAACAACTCCACGCTCGGACTGGTGAAGGTCGAGATGCTGGTCGACGGCTTCCCGGACTTCGCCGTCGACGTGCCGATGGTCGACTACGCGAAGGTGGCGGAGGCGATCGGCATCCGCGGGATCCGCGTCGAGGACCCGCGCGACGTGGAGGAGGCCCTCCGCTCGGCGCTCGCCGACGGCGGCCCGGTCCTCGTCGACGTGGTGACGGATCCGCTCGCCCTCTCGCTGCCGCCCACGATCACGGGCGCGCAGGTCAAGGGCTTCGCGCTGGCGGTGTCGAAGATCGTGATGAACGGAGGAGCGGGCGAGGCCGTCGCGCTGGCCCGCACCAACATCAAGCACGCCCTCCGATGATCGACGCGCGGGCGCTCGCGAGCGGCACCTGGTTCGTCCGGGGCTCCTCGCTGCCGCTCTGGCGCTCGCGGTCGGGGGTGGCGATCACGTACGCGCCGCTCCCGACCGGCGAGATCGGCGACGTCGTCAGCTGGCGCGGCCGCACCCGCTCGCACTACGTGGTGGGGATCGACACCCCCGACCCGCGCGATCCGTCCGGCTTCCGCTGGCGCGGCGTCGAGCCGCTGACCCTCCTCGCCCGCAGCCGCTGGTCGTTCGCCGCCGCCGACGAGGAGGCGGGCTGGGCGCTCACCCGCTTCGCCCGGACGCCCTTCACGCCCGCCGGCGTCGACGTGTACGTCCGCGAGCCGCACCCGGCCCGCGGCGTCCTCGCGGCGGCGCTCGCCGCCTGCGCCGCCGACCCGCGCACGTCCGCGCTGCGCCCGCGCCTCTTCGAGGTCGCGCCCTGAGCGCTGAGCGCGCACCCTCCCGCGATGCGTCACGAACGGTCGCCACTCCGGCGTGATGACGACCGTTCGTGACGCGTCGGCGGTCGTCGATGCGGAGCCCGTTCCGCGAGGGCGCGGCGCAGGCGCTCGACGGAGCGCTCGGGGTGCGGGACGAACTCGGCGCCGACGATGCGGACGACGCGGACGCCGATCGAGGCGAGGTCGTCGTAGCGGCCGAGGTCGCGCGCGAAGCGCCTGTTGCTGCTGCGGTGCTCGTCGCCCTCGTATTCCCACGCGACCCGCTCCGCGGGGTACCAGCCGTCGGGCCGCCCGACGAAGACCCCGTCGGCGTCGAACAGCGGCTCCTGCAGCACCGGCTCCGGGAGCCCCGCCCGGAGCGACGCGAGCCGGAACCGCGACTCCTGCCGCGACTCCGCCCCGTCGCGCACCAGAGCGAGCGCCGCGCGGAGCCGCACAGAGCCTCGCCCGCGGAAGGCCGACACGCGCTCCCGCAGGTCGGGCAGCGGCACCCAGGGCCGTCGGTCGGCCGGATCGCCGACGACCGGCGTGCGCACCAGCGCGTCGCCCACCGCGACGAGGTCGTCCGGCTCGAGGAGCGCGGAGAGGTGGCAGAAGAGCGAGGCCGGATCGGTCAGGGGAAGTCCGCGGCGCAGGACCCGGCGGACGTCGCGATCGGCGAGGGAGTGGCCGACGACGTTCCGGTGCCGGGGAGCGCGTCCCGGCCGGCGGACGCTGACGTGCACCGGCTCGTCCGCAGCGGCGGGAGGGAGATCGAGCGGCCAGAGCCGCGCCGCCGTCAGATGGCTCAGGAGCGCTTCCGGACCGACCAGCGCGAGGAGCGCCTCCGCGCGCAGGTGCAGGCCCGGGTCGGGGTCGGCGGTGCGGACCCCGTGGAAGGGGCGGTGGAGGTCGGAGCTGCGGAGCCGTCCGCGGCTCAGACCCTTCGCGCGGGCCTCAGCGACGGTGAAGGCGCGGCGGTGGAGTCCGATCGGGACCGGCGAGGGATCGTGCATCCGGCCACTGTCCCGCCTCCCGACACTCGTGAACCGGTTCTCCACAGGTCGGATCCTGCGCCCTTCCCGCTCGACCGCGTCCAGGCGTCACGAACGGCCGTCACCCTGCCCGGATGACGACCGTTCGCGACGCCTCGGCGGGCCCCTGAAGCCCGCCGGGCGCGTCACTCGCCGAGCGTGATCGCCTGCGCCTCGACGAGCTCGGGCTCGGGCTCGTGGGCGTCGGCGCGGGCCAGGGTGCGGCGTCCGAGCAGCACGATCAGCGCGGCGACGGCGACGGCTCCGGCCGCGGCGTACATCGGGAAGGCCGGCGAGATCGCGGCGGCCAGGGCGGAGGCGGCGGGCGGGGCGATCGCGCCGCCGAGGAAGCGGACGCCGGAGTAGGCGGACGAGGCGACGGAGCGGGGAAGGTCGGTCGCCTCCATCACGCACTCGGTGAGCACCGTGTTGACGACTCCGAGCAGGAGACCGCCGACGATGATGCAGACGATCAGGCCGACGCGGGACGAGATCACGAGGCCGCCGGCGATCAGGTCGAGCGCGAGCAGCACCAGCACCGAGCGCAGCACCACGGTGCGCGGGAGGCGCCGGGTGAGCAGCGGGGCGACGAACACGGAGGTGATCGCCACGCCCAGGCCCCAGCCGAAGAACGTGAAGCCGAGGCCCATCTCGTCCAGCCCCAGCGGGTAGGGCGTGTAGGCGAGCAGCACGAAGAAGCCGATGTTGTAGAACAGGGCGGCGCCCGCCAGGGTGCGGATGGCCGGGACCTTGAGGGCCGCGAACGGCGCCGAGAGCGGAGTCGGGGCGGGCTTCGGGCCGTCCTCGCGCAGGAGTGTCGCGATGGCGATGAAGCCGACGGCCATCAGCACGGCGGTCCCGAAGAAGGGACCGCGCCACGAGACGCTGCCGAGGAGCCCGCCGAGCAGCGGGCCGATGGCGATGCCGATGCCCAGCGCGGCCTCGTAGAGCACGATCGCCGCGGAGGAGCCTCCGCTCGCCGCGCCGACGATGGTCGACAGCGCGGTCGAGATGAACAGCGCGTTGCCGAAGCCCCAGCCCGCGCGGAAGCCGATGACGCCCTCGACGCTGCCCGCCGTGCCGGCGAGCGCGGCGAACACCACGATCAGCACCAGGCCGATCATCAGGGTCTTCTTGGCGCCGATGCGGCTGGAGAGCCAGCTGGTGAAGAACATCACGACGCCGGTGATGACGAGGTAGCTCGTGAAGAGCAGGGAGGTCTCGGTCGGAGTCGCCTGCAGGCTCTCGGCGATGGCCGGGAGGATCGGGTCGACCAGGCCGATCCCCATGAAGGCGATCACCGCGGCGAAGGCGACGGCCCAGACGGCCAGCGGCTGCTTCAGGATCGAGCCCTGGGCGGGCGAGTGGGGGGAGGTGGTCACGGCGTGGAGCCTTTCTCGGGGGAGGAGGGGACGGGGGTGCCGGCGATCCGGGCGACGCGGGCCTCGACGAGGGCCGCGGCGCGCTCGAGGGCGAGGCGGTCGTCCTCGTCGAGGTCCTCGAACAGCGGGGCCAGGGCGGCCTCGAGGCGGAGCCGGTGCTCGGCGAGGGCGTCGACGCCGGCGGCAGTGGCCTCGATCAGCCAGGCGCGGCCGTCGCCGGCGTCGTGGACGCGGCGGATCCAGCCGGCCTCGTCGAGGCGGGCGATGATGCCGGTCATCGTCGGCTGGGTGACGCGGACCCGCGCGGCGAGCTCGCCGAGGCGGGAGGGGGAGGCGGTGCGCAGCTCGGCGAGCGTCGACCAGACGGCTCCGGACTGCGCGCCGAGCCCGGTCGCGCCGCTCGCCCGGCCGGCGAACCGCGTGAGGGCGGTGGCGGCGGAGGCGAGGCGCACGGGGGCACTGGAATCGGGCACGGGGAACAATATAGCACGCCTATGTAGTTGAGTGGAGGGGCCTCCGAGTCGGCCCTCCGTCGGGCGCACGCACTGACGTTCTCCTCCGCTTCTGTGACAGGATCGTCCGTATCCGCGCGTCCACTCCCGCGATCACCGACGGAAAGAGAAGTCATGTCCCCCAGCGAGCACGACGTCGTCGTGATCGGAGCCGGCGCCACCGGACTCACCGCGGCGCTCCGGCTGCGGCAGCACGGACTCGACGTCGTCGTCGTCGAGGCGCGCGAGCGCGTGGGCGGCCGGCTCGAGACCCGGGTGGTCGACGGGCAGCTCCTCGAGCTCGGCGGCCAGTGGGTCTCGCCGGACCAGACCGCGCTCCTCGAGACGCTCGACGAGCTCGGTCTCGGCACCTACTCCCGCCACCGCGAGGGCGAGAGCGTCTACATCGGCGCCGACGGCTCCGCCCGCCGCTTCACCGGCGACATCTTCCCCGGGAGCGAGCGCACCGAGTCCGAGATCTCCCGCCTGATCGAGGTGCTCGACCGCCTCGTCGCCGAGACGGACCCGGCGGCGCCGTGGACGCATCCGCTCGCCCGCGACTACGACCGCATCACCTTCGCCGCCTGGCTGGAGCAGCAGAGCGACGACGAGGAGGCGCGGGCGAACATCGCCCTCTTCCTCGCCGACGCCATGCTCACCAAGCCCGCGCACTCCTTCTCCCTCCTCCAGGCGCTCCTGATGGCCGCGAGCGCGGGGAGCTTCAGCAACCTGGTCGACGCCGACTTCATCCTCGACAAGCGCGTGATCGGCGGCCTCCAGCAGGTCCCGGAGCGGCTCGCCGAGCGCCTCGGCGCCGAGCGCGTCCTGCTCGGGCACCCGGTCCGCTCCGTCCACTACGGCGACGACGGGGTCGAGGTGCGCGCCGACGGCGTCGTCCTCCGCGCCCGCCGCGCGATCGTCGCGGTCCCGCCGAACCTCGTCGGCCGCATCTCGTTCGACCCTCCGCTCCCGCGCCTGCGGCAGCAGGCCCTGCAGCACCAGTCGCTCGGCCTCGTGATCAAGGTGCACGCCACCTACGCCGCGCCCTTCTGGCGGGCCGACGGCCTCTCCGGCACCGCGTTCAGCCCGCACTCGCTCGTGCACGAGGCCTACGACAACTCGAACCACGGGGAGGAGCGCGGCACCCTGGTCGGCTTCGTCTCGGACGAGAAGGCCGACCGCGTGCTCGCGCTCGACGAGGCGGAGCGGAAGGCCGCGATCCTCGATTCGCTCGCCGCCTACTTCGGGCCCGCTGCGCTCGATCCGGTCGTCTACTACGAGAGCGACTGGGCGTCCGAGGAGTGGACGCAGGGCGCGTACGCCGCGAGCTTCGACCTGGGCGGGCTGACCCGGTACGGCGCGCTGCAGCTGGAGCCGGTGGGTCCGCTCCGCTTCGGCACGAGCGACCTCGCCGCCGAGGGCTACCAGCACGTCGACGGCGCCATCCGCGTCGGCAGGCGCCTGGCACAGGAGATCATCGACGAGGACGGCGCGACCGCACCGGCCCCCCAGCGCGAAGGAGCACAGCCCGCATGAGCACCCACTACGCCGTGATCGACCCGGCCACGGGGGAGACCCTCCGCGAGTACCCGACCCTCGGTGACGCCGAGCTGACCGCGGCGATCGGCTCGGCGCAGGACGCGTACTCCTCCTGGTCGCGGACCGTGCCCGTCGCGACCCGCGCGGCGCTGATCGCCCGCGTGGCCGACCTACACGTCGAGCGCGCCGACGAGCTCGCGGCGATCATCGTCCGCGAGATGGGCAAGCCGCTCGACCAGGCGCAGGGCGAGGTCGGCTTCGCCGCCGACATCTACCGCTACTACGCCGAGAACGGCGAGGCCTTCCTGGCCGACGAGCCGATCGAGCTCGCCGCGGGCACCGGCTCCGCGCTGATCCGCCGCGCCGGGCTGGGCGTGCTGCTGGGCATCATGCCGTGGAACTTCCCCTACTACCAGGTGGCCCGCTTCGCCGGCCCGAACGTGGTCGCGGGCAACACGATCCTGCTCAAGCACGCGCCGCAGTGCCCGGAGTCGGCCGCCGCCATCGCCGACGTGTTCCGCACCGCTGCCGAGGAGCTGGGCGCCCCCGCCGGCGTCTACGTCAACCTCTACGCCACGAACGAGCAGGCCGCGACCGTCATCGCCGATCCCCGGGTCCAGGGCGTCTCCGTCACCGGCTCCGAGCGGGCCGGCGCGGCCGTCGCGGAGCTCGCGGGCCGCCACCTCAAGAAGGTCGTGCTCGAGCTCGGCGGGTCCGACCCGTTCGTGCTCCTGTCGACCGACGACCTCGACAAGGCCGTCGAGGACGCGGTCGCCGCGCGCCTGGACAACAACGGCCAGTCCTGCAACGCCGCCAAGCGCTTCATCGTGATCGACGAGCTGTACGACGCGTTCGCCGAGAAGTTCACGGAGGCGTTCACCCGCGCCCAGCCGGCCGACCCGTTCGCGGAGGGCACCCTCCTCGGCCCGCTCTCCTCCGCCGCCGCGACCGAGCGCCTCGAGGCGCAGCTGGCCGCCGCGCGCGAGCAGGGGGCCGTCGTCCGCGCCAGCGGCGAGGTGACCGGCAACTTCTTCCCGCCCGCCGTGCTCGAGGGGGTCACCCCCGAGATGGACGCCTACCGCGAGGAGTTCTTCGGCCCCGTCGCCGCGCTCTACCGCGTCCGCGACGAGGACGAGGCGATCGCCCTCGCGAACGACACCCCCTACGGCCTCGGCTCCTACCTCTACACGACCGACCAGGAGCAGGCACTGCGCCTGGCGGACCGGATCGACGCGGGGATGGTGTGGGTCAACCTCGTCCTCGGCGATGCTGCCGAGCTGCCCTTCGGCGGCGTGAAGCGCTCGGGCACCGGCCGCGAGATGGGCCGCCCCGCCCTCGAGGAGTTCGTGAACAAGAAGCTCATCCGCATCGCGTAGTACGGCGGAGTGCCGGTCCTGCCGGCGCTCCGCCGTTCCCCGCTCACTTCTTCGTCAGCGACGACTCCTTGTGCGCGGCCTTCGCGTCGGTCTTGTCGCTCTGCACGATCCAGTAGGGCTCGTCGTCCGAGGCGTTGAACTTCTGCCCCTCGAACTGGAACTCCTTCGTCTTCTTCTCGACCAGCTCGCCGTGGGTCTCGCCCTGCGAGGTGTTCCAGCTGATCTTGTCGCCCTTCTTCACGAGGCGGCTCCTCTCTCTCGGTCGCGCCGGAGCGCGGTGGTCCCCTCGCGCGGGAGCGCGATGGTGGTGGTGACGTCGACGATCGCCGGAGCGGCGGGCGCCGACGAGAAGCCGAACCGCACGGGCGGCGAGAGCGGGCGCAGCGGGCCGAGGTCCTCCTCCGCCAGCACGGCGTGGACGCCCACGACGCGGCGGATCGCCCGAACGCCGTAGTACTCGCGGCGTCCGTGCCCGGCCGACCCGGCCGTGCTGACACCGCGCACGAGGAGGGAGGCGACCGGCGAGATCGCGGTCAGCCACGCAGGGTGCTCGGCGAGCGGCCGCGGCACGATCCGCAGCAGCCGGCCGAGCGGAGTGAGACCGCCGAGCTCCAGGCGCACCGCGAGCGGTCCGGACGAGACGGACAGGCCGCCCGCGATCCTCCGCCACGACACCGGCGCGATCCGCACCTCGTCGAACGCGTACGTCGATCCGATGAAGTCCGCGACCTCCCGGGTCGGTGCGATCAGGAGGCGGTGGCCGTCGCCGTCCTCGATCATCGCGTCGGCGAACGGCCCGAAGGGAGTGTCCTCCCAGAGGCCCAGCACGATCCTCGTCCCCGAGGCCGTGCCGAACCCCGCGATGCGCCCGCCGAAGCGGAGGAGCCGCGGGGTCCGGCCGGTCATCAGGAGGCCGAGCGCAGGAGCGTGAACGAGCCGTCGCGGACGATCAGCGTGGTGACCTCGCCCTCGACGACCTGCTCCGGGTCGCTCGAGGCGGCCAGCGTCCACTCGGCGCCGGGCGCCTCGGGGACGGTGAACTCGACGCCGTTCTCCGCCGCGTTCAGCAGCAGGGCGAAGCTCGCGCTGCCCTCGTGCTCGAACACGAACGTGATCGAGCGGGCGTCGGGGTTGTCCCAGTCCTCGTCGGCGAAGCCCTGCGCGTCGGAGCGGAGGATGTCGACCGTGTCGGGGCCGCCGTCGCCGGGAGCGCGGCGGAACCACTTGGGGCGCAGCGCCGGCTCCGCGGCGCGGAGGGCGATCAGCTCGCGGGTGAAGGCGAGCAGCTCGCGGTCCGCGTTCTCCCAGTCGAACCACGAGATCTCGTCGTCCTGGCAGTAGGCGTTGTTGTTGCCGCCCTGGGTGCGGGCGATCTCGTCGCCACCCAGGATCATCGGCACGCCGGCCGAGAGCAGCAGCGTCGCGAGGAAGTTGCGGCGCATGCGGCCGCGGCGCTCGTTCACCGCCTCGCTCTCCGTCGGGCCCTCGGCGCCGTTGTTGGAGGAGCGGTTGTCGCTCTCGCCGTCGTTGTTGTCCTCGCCGTTCGCCGCGTTGTGCTTGCGCGAGTAGGCGGTGAGGTCGGCGAGGGTGAAGCCGTCGTGCGCGGTGACGAAGTTGATGCTGGAGACCGGCGAGCGGCGGTCGGCCTCGTACACGTCGGGGGAGCCGAGGACGCGCTGCGCGGTCGTGCCGAGCACCGAGTCGGCGCCGTTCCAGAAGTCGCGCACGTCGTCGCGGAACTTCCCGTTCCACTCCGACCAGTCCGCGGGGAAGCCGCCGACCTGGTAGCCGGCGGTGTCCCACGGCTCGGCGATCATCTTGACGGGCGCGAGCACCGGGTCCTGCGCGATCAGGTCGAGGAAGGCGCTGTGCACCTCGGCTTCGCCGGTCTGGCGCGTGAGGGTGGTGGCGAGGTCGAAGCGGAAGCCGTCGATGTGCATCTCGGTCACCCAGTAGCGCAGCGAGTCCATGATCAGGCCCAGCGCGGCGGGGTGCGCGACGTTGAGGCTGTTGCCGGTGCCGGTGGTGTCGAAGTAGTTCGCGCGGTCCTCCTCCACCAGGCGGTAGTAGGAGCCGTTGTCGATGCCCTTGAACGAGAGGGTCGGGCCCTTGTCGTTGCCCTCGGCGGTGTGGTTGTAGACCACGTCGAGGATGACCTCGAGGCCGGCCTCGTGGAACGCCTTGACCATGGCCTTGAACTCGTCGACCTGCGAGCCGTCGTCGCCGGCGTGCGAGTACTCGTTGTGCGGCGCGAAGAAGCCGAGGGAGTTGTAGCCCCAGTAGTTGCGCAAGCCCTTCTCCTCGAGGTGCGAGTCCTGCACGAACTGGTGGACGGGGAGCAGCTCGACCGAGGTCACGCCCAGGTCGGTGAAGTGCTTGATCGCGGCGGGGTGCGCGAGGCCGCGGTAGGTGCCGCGGATGTCCTCGGGCACGTCGGGGTGCAGCTTCGTGAAGCCCTTCACGTGCACCTCGTAGACGACGGTCTCCTCGAGCGGGATGCGCGGCGCGGTGTCGCCGCTCCAGTCGAAGGAGTCGGGGTCGGTGACCACGCAGCGCGGGACCGCGTGAGCGGAGTCGGCGTCGTTGCGGGAGTCGGCGTCCTCGTAGAACTGGCCGAAGACGTCCTCGGACCAGGTGTAGGAGCCCTCGATCGCGGTGGCGTGCGGGTCGAGGAGGAGCTTGGCGGCGTTGTGGCGGAGGCCGTTGGCGGGGTCCCAGGGGCCGTCGACGCGGAGGCCGTAGCGGGTGCCGATGCCCATCTCGGGGACGAGGCCGTGGAAGACGTGGCCGGTCCGCTCGGCGAGGGCGACGCGGGTCTCTGCTCCGGACTCGTCGAAGAGGCAGACCTCGACGCTGTCCGCGGTCTCGGAGTAGACGGCGACGTTGGCGCCGGCGTCGCCGCGGAGGGAGACGCCGAGGGGATACGGGAAGGAACGGGGGGATGCGGGCATGCGTCCATCCTGACCGGGCGCCTCCGGGAGCTTCGCGCCCTTGTCGCCGCGCCCGCCTCCCGCTAATCTTCCAGGCCCTCCCTTCGACACGGCGCCCTCCGCGGGCATATAGTCAGCTGGCTTACTAAATCGTCGGAGGAGAGCGTCGTGCGCAACCGCAAGTGGATCGGGCTGGTCGTCATCAGCCTCGGAGTGGCGACGATCATCGTCGACTCGACCATCGTCAACGTCGCCATCCCGTCGATCGTCGCCGATCTCGGGATCACCTCGACCCAGGTGCAGTGGGTGCAGGAGTCGTACACGCTCGTGTTCGCCGCGCTCCTGCTGGTCTTCGGGACCCTCGCCGACCGCTGGGGCCGGCGCCGGATGCTGATCGTCGGCGTCTCGCTCTTCGCGCTCTCCTCCGTCGCGGCCGCGCTCGCTCCGACCGGCGACCTGCTGATCCTCTCCCGGGTCGTGCAGGGCGTCGGAGGAGCGATGGTGCTGCCGACGACCCTCTCGCTGATCAACGCCACCTTCCGCGGTCGCGAGCGCGCCATCGCCTTCGCCGTCTGGGGCTCGACCATCGGCGGCATGACCGCGGTCGGCCCGCTGCTCGGCGGCTGGCTCACCACCGACTTCTCCTGGCGCTGGGCGTTCGGCATCAACATCCCGCTGGGCGTGATCATCGTGGTCGGAGCGCTGCTGTTCGTCGACGAGTCGCGGCAGCCCGACGGGCGGCGGGTCGACCTCGTCGGCGCCGCGCTCTCGATCATCGCCTCCGCCTCCCTGGTGTTCGCGCTGATCGAGGGGCGCACGCTCGGCTGGTGGGGGGTCGACGAACGGCTGAGCATCGGCGGCTGGAGCTGGCCGCTGGGCCTCTCGCCGGTCCCGATCGCGTTCGCCGTCGCGGTGCTCGCCGGGGTCGCCTTCGTCCTCTGGGCGCGGGCCCGCGAGCGCGCCGGGCGCTCGGCGATGCTCGCGATCGGGCTCTTCCGCCTCGCCTCGTTCCGCAACGGCAACCTCGCCGCGATGATCGTCTCGCTCGGCGAGTTCGGGATCATCCTGGCGCTGCCGATCTGGCTCCAGAGCGTCCTCGGCTACACGGCCGTGCAGACCGGCCTGGTGCTCCTCGCGCTCGCGCTCGGCTCCTTCGTCGCCTCGGGCTTCGCCGGCGCCTTCGGCAACCGGGTCGCGCCGGTCCTCATCGTGCGGGTGGGCCTCGCGGCCGAGATCGTCGGAGTCGCGGGCATCGGCCTGGTCGTCTCCGACTCCACTCCGTGGTGGGCTCTCGTGCCGTTCCTCGCCGTCTACGGCTTCGGCGTCGGTCTCGCGACGGCGCAGCTGACCGGGGTCGTGCTCCGGGACGTGCCCGTCGAGCTCAGCGGGCAGGGCTCGGGCACGCAGTCGACCGCCCGGCAGATCGGCTCGGCCCTCGGCATCGCCGTGCTCGGGACGATCCTCTACACCTCGACCGCGGGAGTCCTGACGACCTCGCTCGAGCATCAGGGCCTCCCCGCGGAGCAGGTGGCGAGCACCGTCGACGCGGTGGTCGACTCCTCCGGCGCCGCGATCGCGGGTCTGGCCGCCTCGCCGGCCACCGCCGACGCGGCCCGGGCGGCGGGGGAGGCGTTCTCGGACGGCACCCGCTACGCGGCCTTCGCCGCCGCCGGGTTCCTCGCCGTCGGCTTCCTGGCCACGCTCTCGCTCGGCCGCCCCGCCGAGGAGGAGTCGGCCGCGGTCAGCTCAGCGGAGCCGAGTCGTCGGCGGTGAAGACGATCTTGCCGATCGTGCGGTCGGCGCCCGTCGCACGGCGCGACAGGACGTCGACGACGTCGCCCAGCGGATGCACGGCACCCGGCCGGGGCCGCAGCTCGCCGGAGGCGGCCAGCGAGACCGCGCGCCCGATCCGCTCCGCCGTCGCCACCACGATCAGGTTGCGCACCCGCGGGCGGTCCCGGCGGACGAGCCCCGACGCCTGCGAGACCAGCGCCGGACCGCTCGGCACCAGCGTCGCGATGCGCCCGCCGTCGGCCAGGAGGATCGCCGCGTCGTCGACCGGCAGGTGGCCGGAGACGTCGACGACCACGTCGAAGCGGCCGCCCAGCACGCCCAGATCGAGCGCGCGGTAGTCGTGCGGCTCCGCGCCGAGCGAGCGGAGGAGGTCGGCGGAGGCGGCCGAGCCGGTCGCCGCGACCGTGCAGCCCGCGCGCACCAGCAGCTGGATCGTCGGGTCGCCGATGGCTCCCGAGCCGCCGCTGACGAGGACGCGCTCGCCGGCGCGCACGCGCAGAGCGTCGACCAGACCCACCGCGGTGCCGCCCGACATCGCGAGTGTGACGGCCTCGACGAAGCCGAGGGAGTCGGGGAGCGGGACGAGCGACCGGCCGCGCGCGAGGGACGCGTCGGCGAAGGCGTCGCCGTCGCGGGTCATCCCCACCACGCGGTCGCCGATCGCGACCGAGTGCGACCCGGGCCCGAGCGCCTCGACGGTGCCGGCGATGTCGAGCCCGAACCCGTAGGGACGGGAGCGGCCGACGGCCATGATCCGCGCGGAGCCGGACAGGATCTTCTCGTCGGTCGCGTTGATGCTCGCCGCGCGCGTGCGCACCAGGACCTCGCCGCGACCCGGCATCGGCACCGGCGCCTCCCGCCACGAGAGCAGATCGGGCCCGCCGAACCTGTCGTACCCGAGTCGTCGCATGTCGCTCCCGTCGTCCGTGCCAGCCCCCCGAGCCTAGGGCGTGGCCGCTGGGCGGAGACGTCGCGGGCGCCCGGCGGAACCCCCTCCGGCGCTCGCGGGCCCGGTGCTACCGTGGCGGCCATGAGCGCAGACGACAGCCCCGAGTTCGCAGGCTTCGAGGCCACCCCCTCCACCGACGCGGAGAAGGCCGACGACGTCCGCCCCGCCGACGCCGAGGTCGAGGAGAACACGACGGCCGACGAGAGCCGCGACCCGGACCACGGCTACGACCCGATGAGCGAGAGCGGCTCCGAGAACGCTTCCGAGGACGAGGTCGGCCCCCGCGAGGACGAGGAGGGCCTGCTGCCTCCCGGCAGCACCGCCGAGGGAGCCGGCACCGCGCTCGGCGCCGACACCGTCGAGGGCGGCGAGCCCCTGGGCGAGAACGCCAGCGCCGGCACCCCCGGCCAGCTCGCCGACGAGCGCTGGCGCACCAACGGCATCAACCCGCTGGGCTGAGTCCTCTTCCGCGGCGGTCCCCGCCCGCCGCGGCGCGGCCGGCTCCTGCAGATGGCCGGGCGGATGGAGCGTCCTGCGTCCGGCTACGACGGAACGCTGACACGCGTTCCGCCGGTTCGCCTCGCGGATGTCCGCGGCGGTCGCCCGTTCGCGCGGGCCTTCGACTCCTTCGGCCGCCACCACGGTCGACGGCCTCCGCGAGGCGAACCGTCGAAACGCGTTGCAGCGTTTCGGCGTAGCCGGAGGCGACACGCTCCACCTGCCCGGCCGTCTTCGGAAGCCGACCGCGCCGCGGCGGGCGGGGACCGCCGCGGGAACGAGCACAGCCGGACGCGACACGCTCC
>NZ_PSUG01000025.1:0-57002 GCF_002931755.1 Rathayibacter sp. AY2B3
GGGGAAGGAGGTGATCGCGGCCCAGGGGTCCACCTCCCCGCGCCGCCACCGCCCCATGCTCGCCACCGCCGGACGCCGCGGGGCGGAGTCCTCGGCCGGGCGGTCGGCGGAGGGTGCGGGGCGGGAAGCGGGCGACGCAACGGACGCGGCCGCCCGGCCCCGTCGCTGCGTCCCGTGGCTGTGAGCGGGCCCCGGCGCCATGAGGTGCAGGAGCCAGTTCTTCTCGGCGCCTGCGTGCGCTCCCGTGTGCAGCAGGGCGTAGCGGCGGGGCTCGCCGCCGAGCCCGCCGTCGGGGCGGCCGGTCAGTACCGCGATCACCTCCTTCCCCTCGCGCCACTTCTCGAGGGCGTAGGTCCCCTCGTCCCAGATGCGCACCTCGCCGCCGCCGTACTCGCCGGCCGGGATCGTGCCCTCGAAGGTCGCGTACTCGAGGGGGTGGTCCTCGGTCTGCACCGCGAGCCGGTTCGGGTCGCCCTCCAGCGGCGGGCCCTTCGGCACCGCCCAGCTGACCAGGACGCCGTCGTGCTCGAGCCGGAAGTCGTAGTGCAGGCGCCGCGCGTGGTGCTCCTGGATGACGAAGGAGTCGCCCGAGGAGGAGCCCGCGGACCCCGCCTCGGGCACCGGCTCCGGGGTCTTCGACGCGTCGCGCATGCTGCGATAGGTCGCCAGGCGGTCGGAGGAGGCGTCCGTCGCGGCGAAGCCCGCCATCCGCTCCGGGGTCGGCTCGAGACCGGCGCCGCGGGCGGCGAGCAGCGGGCGGAGGAGGTCGCCGTCGCTCCGCAGCCGCTCCACCACCTCGTCGGGCGACAGGTGGCGCAGTCCCTCTTCGCCCAGCTCCTCCCAGGTGCGGGGCGCGGCGACGGCGGGCCGGAGGCGCCCGCGGAGGGAGTAGGGGGCGATGGTCGTCTTCGCCGCGCTGTTCTGGCTCCAGTCGACGAGGACCTTGCCCTCGCGCAGGGTCTTCTTCATGTCCGAGACGACGAGGTCGCGGTGGTCCGACTCGAGCGCGCGCGCCAGCTCGTGCGCGACCGCCGAGATCTGGTCGCTGGAGGCGGAGGCGTCCAGCGGGCAGTAGAGGTGGATCCCCTTGCTCCCGCTGGTCACCGGCAGCGGAGCCAGGCCCATCCCCTCCAGCAGGTCGCGGGCGAGGAACGCGACCTCGGCGCACTCGGCCAGGCCCGCCCCCTCGCCCGGGTCGAGGTCGAGCACGAGGCGGTCGGGCGGACGGCGCTCGCCGTCGGATCCCACCCGCCACTGCGGGACGTGCAGCTCGAGCGCCGCCTGCTGCGCCAGCCAGGTGAGCCCGGCGACGTCGTCGACCAGCGGGTACTCGACGTCGCGCGACGAGTGCGCGAGCCGGGTCCGGCTCAGCCAGTAGGGAGCGGAGGAGGGGAGGTTCTTCTCGAAGAAGACCTCGCCCGGATGCTCGGCGGTGCCCACTCCGTCGACCCAGCGCTTCCGGGTGACCGGGCGGCGGGCGAGATGCGGCAGCATCGCGGAGGCGACGGAGGCGTAGTAGGAGAGCACGTCGGCCTTGGTGAAGCCGGTCTCCGGGTAGACGACCTTGTCGAGGTTCGTCAGCCGGAGCCTCCGCCCGCCGACCGAGACGATCTGCTGCGAGGCGGCCATCCCTCCATGGTGGAGGCAGGCGCTCGCCGAGGGAACCCCGGACCGTCGAGGGAACCCGCACGAGCGGGCTCCCTCGACGACTCGGGGTTCCCTCGGCGGCGAGGAGTAGCGTCGACGCACCACGTCCGAAGGAGCCCTCCGTGCCCGACACGATCGCCGACATCCCCCTCACCACGATCGACGGCACCACGTCGACCCTCGCCGACTACCCGCCCGTGCGGCTGATCGTCAACGTCGCCTCCCGCTGCGGCCTCGCCCCGCAGTACGAGAAGCTCGAGGCCCTGCAGAAGAGCTACGGGGAGCGCGGATTCACGGTCCTCGGCTTCCCGAGCAACCAGTTCCTCCAGGAGCTGAGCGACGAGGACAAGATCAAGGCGTACTGCTCGACGACCTGGGGGGTCACCTTCCCGATGTTCGAGAAGGTGCGCGTCAACGGCCGCTCGGCGCACCCGCTCTACGCGGAGCTCACCAAGGCGGAGGACGAGAACGGCAAGGCCGGACGCGTGAAGTGGAACTTCGAGAAGTTCCTGATCACGGCCGACGGCACGGTGCACCGGTTCCGCCCGACGGTCGAGCCCGACGACCCGCGGATCGTCGGTCTGATCGAGGCGTCGCTCCCCGCCTGATCCCGCTCAGCGGCGGGCGCGGGGTCGGAGCGCCGCCCGTCGCGGCTCAGCGGTCGCGGAGGCCCAGGGCCGAGCGGGCGTCCGCGGGCTCGACGCCCTCGGGGCAGACGATGTCCGAGACGTCGAACGGTGTCGCGCGCGAGAACGGGATCATCTCGATCCCGTCGACGTGGCGCAGCAGCACGAGGCCGCCCTCGCCCTCGCGCAGGCTCCGGCGCACCTGGCGCAGGAAGATGCCGGCCATGTCGAGCTCGACGACGAAGGAGCGGCCGCTCACGTCGATCCGGCAGCCGATGACCGGCCGGGAGCCGACGGAGACGGAGTCCGGCACGCGGCGCGGCTCGATCGGCTGCTCCTTGCGGAGCGTCCGCACCGGGGTGAGGGTGGGCAGGCCGGTCGCTCGCGCGGTGTCCGTCATGGTCGTCTCCGTCCGTCGACGTCCGCCGATGGTTCCGGGGACGTCTTCTCGACGGTACTTCGCGTCCCCCGCAGAGGGGACGGGGTTGACGGCCGCGCGATCAGGGGGCAGCAGGGCTCAGGAGCCCTGGCGCTGCTCCTCGGGCTCCGGCAGGACCGAGAGCTCGCCGTGCATGCTGGCGACGCTGAGCATCTGCTCGATCCACGCGCGGTTGAGCTTGGGCTGGTGCGCCTCGGTGAAGCGGAAGTGCAGCGGCACCGACGGGTGCAGCCAGACGGAGCTCCGGCCGTGTCCGGTGGAGGCGTCCTCCATCCACGAGAGCGAGAAGGCTTCGTTGCGGCGCAGCTTCGAGAGGACGGCGACCTTCAGGTGCGCGAGGACGCGCTCCTCGAATTCGATCTCGAGGTTCTGCGGTCCGTAGATGAGCGTGGCCACGGGCCCCCTTCGTTCATCGGGCCGGCCCTGGCGGACGGCTCCTCGGGGGACGGTATCCGCTCGGACCCCGGTGCGGGGAATCGGGCGGGAGACACGCCGGACCCCCATTGACAGTCCCGCGGACGGGACGTATCACCGCCGGGCGTGCTGGGCGCCACGATAGCCGACGCGTGACGGCGGAGTCGATGCTCCGTCGCGGATCTCCGGTCGGGCGGGGCCGGCCCGGGAGCGGGCGCGGGCACCTCGTGCCGGCTGCCGGCCGCGTCGCTCCGGATCCTCGTCACGGCCCGGTCGGCGCATCCCACCCCTCCTGCGGGGTCGCGCAGGTGCCGCGGAAGACGTACTGCGACGGCAGCTTCCGCTGGTGCGAGGACCAGTCGATCGCCGGCCGCCGCTGCTCCGGAGGCAGGTAGCCGAGCCGGTACACCGCCATCAGCTCGAGCTCGTCGGGCACGGCGAGCAGCGACTCGATCCGCGCCCACGCTCCCGGCACCTCCATCGGGAACGACACGAACTGGATCCCCATCCCCAGCTCGACCGTCGACAGCCAGACGTTCTCCATCGCGGCGCCCATGCTGAACACCGAGTAGAAGGAGGAGAGCTCGCCCGGCCGGTACTCGGAGCGGTCGAGCATCACCCCGAGCAGCAGCGGCGAACCCGCGACGAGCCGGCGGTTCTCCTCGCCGAGGGTCTGCGGGACGCGGAGGGAGTTCATCAGGAACTGGCCGCGCTTCGTGAAGACCTGCTTCGTGAAGGGGCGGAGCGGAGCCGGCAGCTTGTCGAACAGCATCCCGTCGCGCCGCTGCTCCATCTCCTCGCTGCTGAAGCGGAAGTAGGGCTTGTAGCGCTCGAAGAACGTGCCGTTCGACATGGCGGTGGTCATGCTCTCGCCGCTGATCGCGGCGATCCGGTCGATCGTCTCGCGCTCCTCGACGAGCACGAACCGCCACGGCTGGCTGTTGAGCTGCGACGGCGCTCGACCGGCCACCTCGATCAGGAGCCGCTGGTGCTCCTCGGAGACGGGATCGGGCAGGAACGCGCCGTTGGTGGTCTTCCGGCGCCGGACGACATCGAGGAACTCCATGCCTCGATCCTGCCCCGATCGGCTGCGCACGGGGCGAGCGGCGCCCGTCCGGGGCGCGCGGGGTAGCATCGAGGGTCCTGTGCAGGCTCGAGGGAAGCGGTGGAACGGTGAAGACGAGGGTCATCTTCTACCTTCTCGGAGGAGTGTTCGTGCTCGGTGCGGGCATCAACTCGGTCGTGGGCAGCGGCTTCTCGGTGCCGAACCTGCTGACGATGCTCTGCGGCGCGCTCATCCTCGCGATCGCCGGCTGGCAGGCGCTGCGCTCCTACCGCTCCGACCCCGACCGCGACGTCGAGCCCCCGCGCTAGCGGCGGGTCCGGTCCGGCACCCCGCGCCAGCGCGGAGGCGGTCCGGCGCAACCTCGGCTGAGAAGGGGGTCCGTTCCTCGACGGAGGAGGGGGACCGGTGTCAGCCGACGTTGCGCTGCGGCCGCAGTCCGTCAGCGCCCGAACGACCCGGACCCGAGCAGTCGGCGGACGTCCTGCCGCCGCGCCGGCCGCCGCGTCCGGCCGAGCGCGACGAGCACGAACGGAGCTACCGCCAGCGCGATCGCTGGGTGCCGGCGTCCGTGCGTCCCCGCGAAGGGGATCGCCGCGAGCGGGACGGCGGCGGGAGCCAGCGCGGCCGCGGCGCGGGGGTCCGACCGCCGCAGCGTCGCCCAGGCCAGAGCGGTGAGCGTCGACGTGCAGATGTAGAGCGCGTGGTGGATCCAGTGCCAGCGGCCCGTGCGCAGAGCGCCGGTGGCGACGGCGGTGCCGAGGGCGCAGTTGGCGGAGTAGCCGACCGCGGCGGCGCGCAGCCAGAGCGGACCGGAAGCGCCCGCCCTCCGCCGCGTCCTCACACCTCGCCCCGCGCGAGCAGCAGCCGGTAGGGCGCCGCGCGCTCGACCCGCCACCCCTCGGGCGCCACCGCCCGCAGCTCGGCGGCGGTGAAGCTGCGCCGCACCGACAGCGACCCGTCGTAGTGGAGGAACGAGCCCGCCGCGATCGGGCGCGTCGCCAGCAGGTACGCCGTGTAGGCCAGCCGCGACCGCTCGATGTCGTTGTGGAGGGCGCGCGGAGCCAGGCGCTCGCTGTCGGCGAGCAGGTCGGCGAGCGACTCCGGCGACAGGTGGTGCAGCACGTGATTCGAGGTCACGAGGTCGAAGTGCTCGCCCTCGGCGACCAGGTCGGCGCTGCTCGCGCGGCGGAACTCGACTCCGGGCGGCGCGGGCGTCGACGTGGCGAAGGCGGAGGCGCGCTCGTCCGGATCGACGGCGGTGATCGCCAGGCGGAGACCGTCCTCGCGGGCCCAGCCTGCGAGGGAGCGGGCGACGTCGCCGCCTCCGGAGCCGATGTCGAGCAGGCGGAACGGCTCGTCGGGCCGCAGCAGCGGGCGCAGGCGCGAGCGGTAGAGGCCGCGCCACCCCGAGACCAGCCGGTTCACCGTGCCGAAGCGGGCGTAGGTGGCGTCGAGCAGGGTCCGGTCGCAGTCCGGGTCGTCCATCAGCTCCTGCTCGGAGACCTCGCGGTGGCGAAGGTCCGGCGCGAGAGGGGCTCGCGGAGTCACTCCCCGCCCCGCTTGGTGAGCAGCGCGAGCTCGACGGTGAGGCCGGGACCGAACGCCATCGCGCCGATCCGCTCGCCGTCGGCCGCCTCGCCGTGGAGCAGGCGCCGCAGGATGAAGAGGACGGTCGCGCTCGACATGTTGCCGTTGGTCCGCAGCACCTCGCGCGACGGGGCCAGCTGCTCGTCGCTGAGGGCGAGCGAGGCCTGCACCTTGTCGAGGATGCTGCGGCCGCCGGGGTGGATCGCCCAGCGCTGCACGTCGCTCCGCTCGACCTCTGCGCCGGCCAGCAGCGGGGCGACGGCCGCCTCGATGTTCGCTCCGATGATCGAGGGCACGTAGGTGCTCAGCCGCATCGAGAAGCCGTGGTCGCCGATCGTCCACGCCATCTCGGTCTCGCCCTCGTCGGTGAGCGTCGTGGCGAGCGCGTCGAGCTCGAGCACCGGGGTGCCGGGCGCGGCCTCGCGGGCGGTGACGACGGCCGCCGCTCCGCCGTCGGCGAAGACGGAGGTCGCGACGATCTGCTCCGGGTCGTTGGAGCTCGTGAGGTGGATGGTGCACAGCTCGACCGCGACGACGAGGACGACCGCCTCCGGGTCGGCCTCGCAGAACTGGCGGGCGGCGCGCAGGCCGGGGAAGGCGCCGTAGCAGCCCATGAAGCCGAGGTGGAAGCGCTGCGTCGAGGGCGCGAGGCCGAGGCGGCGGACCAGCTGGTAGTCGGGCCCCGGAGCGTAGAAGCCGGTGCAGGAGACGGTCACCACGTGGGTGACGTCCTCGGCTGTCATCGACGCGGACGCGAGGGCGCGGCGGGCGGCCTCCGTGAAGAGCTCGGGAGCGCGCTCGGTGTAGACGGCGTTGCGGGCCGCCGTCCCCGGGTCGAGCACCAGGCCGCTCTCGGCGTCGTAGAAGACGCTCGCGCCCTCCCGCTCGACGCGGTCGAGCTCGTCGACCACCGTGCTGCGGGTGTCGATCCCGGACGCGTCGAAGGCCGCGCCGATCAGGCGGGACCCGAGACGGGTCATCGCGGGCTGGGACGCGAAGAGGTCGCGCACCTCGGACTGGCGCAGGACCGTGGTCGGCACCGCCGTCTCGATGCTGCGGATGTGGACGCTCACCCGCAGGAACCTATCGCGGAATCCTGCGGGTGAGCGGTGCCCGGGAGCGTGATCAGAGGATCGGCTTCCCGCCGGTGACGGCGATCGTCGACCCGCTGATGTAGCTCGCCTCGTCGGAGGCGAGGAGGACGTAGGCGGGGGCCGCCTCGGCCGGCTGCCCGGGGCGGCCCAGCGGGACCTGCTCGCCGAACTCGGCGACGGCCTCCTCCGGCATGGTCGAGGGGATCAGCGGGGTCCAGATCGGGCCGGGCGCGACGGAGTTCGCACGGATGCCCTTCTCGCCGAGCGCCTGCGCGAACGAGGCGGTGAGGCTGAGGATCGCCGACTTCGTGGCGGCGTAGGGCAGCAGCTGGTACGACGGCTGGTCGGACTGCACCGAGCTCGTCGCGATGATCGACGCTCCCTCCTTCAGGTGGGGGAGCGCCGACTTCACGAGGTGGAAGTAGGCGCTGATGTTCGTCGCGATCGTGCGGTCCCACTCCTCGTCCGGGATGTCGGTGACGCTCTCGCGGCTCATCTGGAAGGCGGCGTTGCTGACGAGCACCTCGAGGTGGCCGAAGCGCTCGACGGTCTCTGTGACGACGGCGCGGCAGTGCGCCGGGTCCTGCAGGTCGCCGGGGAGGAGCAGCGCCTCGCGGCCGGCGTCCCGGACCCACTTCGCGGTGTCCTCGGCGTCGTCGTGCTCGTCGAGGTACGAGATCGCGACGTCGGCGCCCTCGCGCGCGAACGCGATCGCGACGGCCTTGCCGATGCCGCTGTCGCCGCCGGTGATGAGGGCGACCTTGCCGCTGAGGCGGCCGGTGCCGCGGTAGCTGGTCTCGCCGTGGTCGGCCTTCGGCGTCAGCTCGGCCTCGGTGCCGGGCGGTGTCTGCTCAGGGGATTCCGGAGTCATGACTCTCCCTCTCGTGTCGTCGGTCGGTGCCCCCATGCAAGCGGGTGGGAGGGAGGGGGCGCAGGGGGTTGACGACCCGACCGCCCCGTCCTGTCGTCAAGCCCGCGACACCGAGGGCTCCCTGGGTCTTGACTGAGCGTGTCGCCCTTCTTCGGGGCGCTCGGCCAGGAGGTTCGACATGAGCACGACAGACAGGGATCCGGCTGACGGCGGATTGCCGCGACGGGCAGAGGGCTCGGCGGCGGGCGGCACGGCGCGCATCGACTCGGCGGGGGACACGGGAGCGGCTGCGGCGACGGACCGCTCCGCGACTCCGGACCGCTCCGCGACTCCGGACCGCTCCGCGACTCCGGACCGCTCCGACTCCGCGGACCGCTCCGCCTCCGCCCACTCGGCGCCCGAGCACCGCGCCGCGCCCGTCGACCCCGACTCCGCCGAGGCGAAGCAGGCCCGTGCGGCCGCGCGCAAGGACATCCACCAGCGCGAGCGCGACCGCTTCGGCGGCTTCAAGATCGGCTGCGCCTTCTTCGGCTGGCTCGCCGCCACCGGGCTCGCCGTCCTCCTGACCGCTCTCGTCACCGCGATCGGGGCCGCCGTCATCGGGACCCAGGACGTCACCGGCGACCTCGCGGCCGACCCGGCCGCGTTCGGCTGGGCGGGCGCGATCGCGCTGCTGGTCGTCCTCCTCGTCGCCTACTACTGCGGCGGCTACGTGGCCGGCCGCATGGCCCGCTTCAGCGGAGCGAAGCAGGGCGTCGGAGTGTGGGCCTGGGCGGTCGTCGTCGCGATCGTCGTGGGCATCGTCTCGGCGATCACCGGCGGCAGCCAGGCGCTCTCCGCGGTCAGCGGCTTCCCGACGATCCCGCTGGACGCGGGCGACGCCACGGCCGCGGCGATCGTGACGGCGCTCGCCGCACTGGTCGTCGCGCTGGTCGGCGCCGTGCTCGGCGGTCTCGCCGGCATGCGCTTCCACCGCCGCGTCGACCGCGAGGGCCTCTCCGGCCTCTCCGTCTGACGCTCCCGTCCGTCCCCTCTCCGCGAGATGCCACTTGGGTACGCGCCGCACGGCGTGTCGCGTACCCAAGTGGCATCTCGCGGAGAGGAAGTAGGGTGCTTCGCGTGACAGGGGAGCGAGGGGCGGCGCTGGCGAGCGAGCTGCGGGAGTGGGATGCGGGTGCGCTCGCCGGACTGCGGGACGAGTACCTGGCGTTCCTCGAGCAGCGCGGCGAGTCGGCGCTCGAGCGCGACGGCGGCCCCGAGCACATCACCGCGAGCTGCTTCGTGCTCTCGCCGGATCTCGCGGAGGTGCTCCTCTGCTTCCACCGCAAGGGCCGGTTCTGGGTGCAGCTCGGCGGGCACATCGAGGCCGGCGACGACTCCGTGGCCGCCGCTGCCCTCCGCGAGGCGCGGGAGGAGAGCGGGGTGGCGCGCCTGCAGCCGCTCGGCGTGCTGCCGCTCGACCTCGACCGGCACGCGCTCGGCGACGGCTTCGGCCGCTGCTCCCGGCACTGGGACGTGGGCTTCGGCGCGATCGCCGATCCGGACGCTCCCGTGACGGTCAGCGACGAGAGCGACGACGTGGCCTGGTGGCCGGTGGACTCGCTGCCCTCCGAGGTGCCGCCGGGGTTCGGCGAGCGGCTGGCCGGGGCGCTCGCCGCGGCGCGTCTACTCGGTGGTGCGGGGCCGCTCGGCGGCTGACCGAGGCCCGCCGTGGACCGTCTCCACGTCCCGCCAGCGCGTCTCCGACGAGTCCTCCCCCTGACTCCGGCGGGGTGCGGCACGATGGGGCGATGAGCAGCACCGCTGACCCCGTCGTCGTCCTCGCCGGTGCGAGCGGGTTCCTCGGGACCGAGCTCGCCCGCCGCTTCACCGCCGACGGCTGGACGGTGCGGCGGATCGGCCGCTCGGGGCCGGACGCGCGCTGGGGCGACATCGCCGGGATCACGCGGACGCTCGACGGCGCCCGCCTCCTGGTGAACCTCGCCGGCAAGAGCGTCGACTGCCGGTACACCGCGGCGAACCGCGCCGAGATCCTCCGCTCCCGGGTGGCGACCACCGCGGAGCTGCACCGCGCGGTCGGGGCGGCCGCGACTCCTCCGCCGGTCTGGATGAACGCGAGCACGGCCACGATCTACCGGCACGAAGAGGAGCGGGCGAACACCGAGGACGAGGGCGTGCTCGGCGAGGGGTTCTCGGTCGACGTGGCGCGGGCGTGGGAGTCGGAGTTCTTCGCGGGAGAGACGCCCGGGGTGCGGCGAGTCGCGCTGAGGATGTCCATCGTGCTCGGAGACGGTCCGGCGACGGCGATCCTGCTGCGGTTGGCGCGACTCGGCCTGGGGGGTCCGCAGTTCGACGGGCCGTGGCCCTCGACGCGCGCCCGCCGGGACGCCGGCGTGCACCACGAGCACCGGCGCACCCGCGGTCGGCAGCGCTTCAGCTGGATCCACGTGGAGGACGTGTACCAGTCGATCCGCTTCCTCGAGGAGTCGTCCCTCGACGGACCGGTGAACCTCGCGTCGCCGAACCCGAGCGACAACACCGAGCTCTCGCGGCTGCTCCGCGCGGCCGTCGGCCGTCGGATCGGGATACCGGCCCCGCGCTTCGTCCTCGAGCCCGCGACCCTCCTGCTCCGCACCGAGCCCGAGCTCCTGCTCAAGTCCCGCTGGGTCGTGCCCGGCCGCCTCGAGGACGCCGGCTTCGCCTTCGCGCACCCCGACCTCGCCGAGGCCCTCCGCAGCCTGGCCTGACCCGGCCCGCCGCGGCGACCGACCTCCGCCGCGAGCCTGCGTCGCGGAGGCCTGGGTCCGAGCGCGGATCCGCCCCGCCACCCGGCCACCCTCGAGGCGCCGGCTGGAACGCGTGCCGAGCGTTTCGGATGCGCCGAACGCACCCCGCTCTGCAGAACCCGGCCACCCTCCTCGCCGACTGCGCCACGCCGCGCGGGGAGCGGCGTGATCGAGATCACGTCGGAGGTCGCGCTACTGCGCGACCTTCGCCGCGATGTCGCTCCGATACAGCCCGCCGTCGAGGTGGATCAGGTCGAGCGCGCGGTACGCCCGCTCCCGCGCCTCGGCGAAGTCGGCGCCGCGCGCGACGACGTTGAGCACGCGGCCGCCGGTGGCGACGAAGCGCCCGTCGACCAGCTGGGTCGCCGCGTGGGCGATGGTGACGCCGGGGACGGCCGCCGCCGCCTCGAGCCCGGTGATGGTCCGACCGGTGACGGCGTTCTCGGGGTAGCCCTCGCTCGCGAGGACGACGGTGACGGCGACCTCGTCCGTGAACGCGGGCCACGGGACGGAGGCGAGCGCACCGGTGGCCGCCGCGTGCAGCAGCGCGGACAGCGGGGAGGCGAGGCGGGGGAGGACGACCTGGGTCTCGGGGTCTCCGAAGCGGGCGTTGAACTCGATCACGCGCAGGCCCGCGTCGGTCACGATGAGGCCGCAGTAGAGGAGTCCGACGAAGGGGGTGCGCTCGCGCTCGAGCTGGCGGATGGTCGGGATGGCGACCGTGTCGATCACCTCGTCGACGAACGCGCGCTCGCTCTCCCAGCGGTCGGCGAGCCAGGGCAGCGGGGAGTAGGCGCCCATGCCGCCCGTGTTCGGTCCTTCGTCGCCGTCGCTCAGGCGCTTGAAGTCCTGCGCGGGGGAGAGGGGGACGACGTCGTGGCCGTCGGAGAGGAGGAAGAGGGAGACCTCCTGGCCGGCGAGGAACTCCTCGATGAGGACGTCGCCGGACTGCAGCCAGAACTCGGCGTGCGCGATCGCGGCGCTGCGCGACTCCGTCACCAGGACGCCCTTGCCCGCGGCGAGGCCGTCGGCCTTGACGACCGAGGGGAGTCCGTAGTCGTCGATGGCGCGGGTGGCGTCGACCAGGGTGGAGACGCGGGTCGCGCGGCCGGTGGGCACGCGAGCCATGTCCATCACCCGCTTCGCGAAGGTCTTCGAGCCCTCGAGCGCCGCCGCGGCCTTGTCCGGGCCGAAGGTGGGGATGCGGCGCTTGCGGAGCGCGTCGGCGACTCCCGCGACCAGGGGCGCCTCGGGGCCGATCACGACGAGCTCGATGCCCTGCTCCACGGCGAAGCCGCTGACCAGCCGGGGGCTGTTCGTGTCGAAGTGGATGACCTCGACGTCGCGCGCGATCCCGGCGTTGCCGGGCGCCGCGATGATCTCATGGTGCTCCTCCTCCGCGAGGAGAGCCGTGATGATGGCGTGCTCACGGGCACCCGAACCGAGGACGAGGATCTTCACCCTGACAGGATAGGGCGCCCCGCCCCGGGCCAGGTCCCTGTGACGTCCTCCTCCGCGGGGCGGCGCTGCGGACGCCGACACGCCGGGCGGGGCCCCGCGGGAGGCGTCCGGGAGCGGGCGGCGGCGGCAGGATGGGTGCATGGCCAAGGGCAGGATCGACGAGGCGAGCGGGCAGTCCGCGGTGCGGGCGGCGCTCGCCGGTGGAGCGGACCGGAACACGACGGCGACGGCGGTGCGGTTCCTCCTGCAGATCATCGAGACGAACGTCCCCGGTCGCAGCGTCGAGGTGCGCGTTCCGCCTTTCGGCGCGGCCCAGTGCGTCGAGGGTCCGGGCCACACCCGCGGCACTCCGCCGAACGTGATCGAGATGGACGCGGCGACCTGGCTGCCGCTCGCGACCGGCTCCCTGCCGTGGAGCGAGGGCGTCGCGAGCGGGCGGATCCACGCCTCGGGAGTACGCGCGGACCTCACGCCGTTCCTCCCCGTCCTGCGCGTGGGCTGAGCGTCGGCGAGTTAATTTCTCGTAAACGCGGCGGCGAGCCGTCGTCGGAACGTTTGACCTGGGGTCCGCCGTCGGGTTGTCTGGGAATAACCCCCTCACGCGGCACGAATCCTCTCCGGATCCACCGCTCGATGCTTGGAGTCCCCTTCACGATGCGCAGTACCTCCCCGGGCCGACGCGGCCTCACCCGACTCCTCTCCGCGACCGCCGTCGGCGCCGTCGCCGGAGCGGCCCTCCTCGGTGCCACCCCCGCCGCGGCGGCCGAGGGCGATGTCGCCATCGACATCCTCTCGATCAACGACTTCCATGGGCGGCTCGCCGCCGACCGCGCCGTCGCCGGAGCCGCTGTGCTCGCCGGCGCCGTCGACTCCTACCGCGCCGCCAACCCGAACACGCTGTTCGTCTCGGCCGGCGACAACATCGGCGCCTCGACCTTCGTGTCGAAGGTGCAGGGCGACATCCCCACGCTCGACTCGCTCAACGCGATGGGCCTCGACGTCAGCACGCTGGGCAACCACGAGTTCGACCAGGGCCGCGCCGACGTGGACGGCCGCGTCGTGGACGCCTCGGCGTTCCCCTACGTGAACGCGAACCTCTACGACACCGCGACCGGCGAGCGCGCCTACTCCCCCTACGTGATCACCGAGCAGGACGGCGTCTCCGTCGCCTTCATCGGTGCGATCACCGAGGACCTCGGCAAGCTCGTCAGCCCCGCCACGATCTCGACGCTCTCCATCGAGCCGATCGCCGAGAACGTCAACGAGGTCGCCGCGCAGCTCCAGGACGGCGACGCCGCCAACGACGAGGCCGACGTGGTCGTCCTGCTCCTGCACGAGGGAGCCGACGCCGACGCGGCCGAGCTGAACACCCCGGAGGCGGACCCCAAGTTCGGCGCGATCGTCAACGCCGTCGCCCCGAACGTCGACGCGATCGTCTCGGGCCACAGCCACCAGGAGTACAACGCGGGCATCGACGCCGGCCGGGCCTTCCCGACCGTCGTGTCGCAGACCGGCAGCTACGCCGAGAACATCGGCCGCATGTCCCTGACCGTCGACCCGGCGACCAAGCAGCTCACCTCGCTCACCAGCGAGGTCGTGCCGCTCACGAAGGTCGTCGACGACCCGGCCTCCGACGACCCGGCCAAGACGATCGTCGTCGGCGCCTTCGAGCCCGACGCCGAGGTCGAGAGCATCGTCGCCGACGCCCAGGCCGTCGCCGTCCGCGAGGGCAGCGTGAAGGTCGGCACCATCACCGAGGACATCTCGCGCGCCTACCGCCCGGACGGCACCACGACCAACCGCGGCTCGGAGTCGACCCTCGGCAACCTCGTCTCGGACGCCCAGCTCTGGGCCACCCGTGAGCTCGGCACGCAGATCGCCTTCTCGAACGCGGGCGGCCTGCGCGACGACCTCTCCTACACCGCGACTCCGGACCAGCCCGGCGACGCGGACGGCGTGGTCACCTACGCCGAGGCCTCCGACGCCCAGCCCTTCGCGAACACCCTGGTGACCCTGCAGCTCACCGGCGAGCAGATCTCCGACCTGCTCGAGGAGCAGTGGGTGGGCAGCTCCAGCCACCCGCAGCTGAACCTCTCCACCTCGAAGGACCTCACCTACGTCTTCGACGCCACGGCCCCCGAGGGCTCGCGCATCTCGCAGGTGTTCTTCCAGAACGAGCCGATCGACCCGGCCGCGACCTTCACCGTCGTGACCAGCAGCTTCCTCGCGAGCGGCGGCGACGGCTTCAGCACCTTCACCGAGGGCACCGGCACGGCCGACTCCGGCCGCATCGACCTGGACGCCTTCGTCGGCTACATCCAGGACCTCGGCACCGTCAGCCCCGACCCCGTGCAGCGCACGATCGGCCTGACCGACAACGTCCCGGACTCGGGCGAGTACGCGGTCGGCGACACCATGACCGTCGAGCTCTCCTCGCTCCTGTTCAGCACCGGAGCCGCGGCCGACACCACCGTGACCGCGAGCGTCGACGGCACCGTCGTCGGCACCGCGACGATCGACCCCACCCGGGCCGTCACCGACGACTCGACCGGTCGCGCCTCGTTCTCGGTCCCGATCGACGAGAGCCTGGCGGGCGGCGCGCACACCGCGACGTTCGCGCTCGACACCACCGGCACCGAGATCAGCGTCGGCTTCGCCGTCGCGGCCGGCGCCGGAGCGGGCACCCCGACTCCCGGACCGACCACGGAGCCGACGCCCGCGCCGACCACGCCGCCCACCACGGGCCCCGCGCCGACGCCGACCACCACTCCGGTCGCCGGCTCGCACCACCTCGCCGAGACCGGAGTGGACGCGACCCCCGCGTTCGTCGCCGGGATCGCCGCTCTGCTGCTCGGTCTGGGCATGACGGTCGCGCGCCTGCGCCGCCGCACAGCCGCGAAGTAGCCGCACCGCGCGCACGACGGGCCCTCGACTCCGGTCGGGGGCCCGTCGTCGTGTGCGGGGCGAGCCGATGGGGGGCCCCTGAAAGCCGCGGCGGGGAGGCGTTCCCCGAGGAGCGGCAGCAGCCCCCGGAGACGCGAGAACGCCGCCTCCCGATCGGGAGACGGCGTCGGAACGCGATGAGGTGCTGTCGCGGAGCGGCGGGGCTCAGTGCTGCGCGGGGACCTGACGGTAGCCGTCGCGGCTGGCGACGAGCACCGTCGACACCGTGCCCCATGCGGCGAGGCCACTGAGGACGACGAGGATTGCGATGCTCATGAGTGTTCTGCCTTTCGTTGCGGCGGCTTCTGATCCATCCGCCGGGATGCTGTGTACAACGTCCAGTGTCCGGCCCCGTGTTCCGTAGGACAATCGAACTGTTCTTGCCCTGACGTGTAGTTTCTCTACATGGACGTGCGACGGCTGGAACTGCTCCGCGAGCTCTCGATGCGCCGCTCGATCACGGCCGTGGCGGAGGCGACGCACCGCACGCCCTCCGCGGTCTCGCAGCAGCTCAAGGTCCTCGAGCGCGAGGCCGGCGTGCCGCTGATCGAGCGCTCCGGCCGCGGCGTGGTGCTCACGGCGGCGGGACGCGAGCTCGCCCGGAGCGCCACCGAGATCGCGATCGCGCTCGAGCGGGCCGACGCCGTCTGGCAGACGTTCAAGAACAACCCGATCGGCGAGGTCACCATCGCGACCTTCCCCACCGCGGGGCAGATGCTCCTCCCGAACGCGCTGGTGGCGCTCCGGAGCGTCGAGGGGCTCGTCGTGCAATGCGAGGACGCGGACCCCGGCACCGACGAGTTCGCCGACCTGACCGCCGACTTCGACATCGTGCTCGCCCACTCGCCCACCGGCCGCAGCGCCTGGGCCGGCCGCGGCCTCGCGATGGCGGAGCTGATGATCGAGCCCCTCGACATCGGCCTGCCGGTCGGGCACCGCCTCGCGGACCGGGCGACGGTCTCGGCGGCGGACCTGGTCGGCGAGACCTGGATCGGCGTCCCGGACGGGTTCCCGTTCGAGCGCGTGATGCAGGACATCGAGACCGCGTCCGGCGAGGCGGTGCGGGTGGAGCAGCGCTTCGCGTCCACGCGCGTGACGGAGGCGTTCGTCGCGGCGGGCCTGGGGATCGCGGTCCTCCCGCGCTACACGGCGGGCGGCGCGGGAGTCGTCGTGAAGCCGCTCCGCGGGGTGAACTCCGTGCGGCACATCGTCGCTCTGATGCGTCCGGACCGGGCGGAGCGGCTCTCGGTCCGCACCGTGGTCCGCGAGCTGCGGGCGCAGGCCGGGCGGCTCGTGCACGCGCTCTGAGCGATCACGGTGCCGGGACTCCGCTCGTGCGGGGGAGAATGGAGGCATGAGCGATCCCGCCCGCCCCGAGGTCACCCGCGAACAGGTCGACGTCCGCCGCTCGCCGCGCGTCTGGCGCATCCTGACGCTCGGCGTCGGGCTCGGAGCGATCGCGGCCTTCGTGCTGACCTTCGCGCTGCCCGAGACGGAGGGCTTCTCCCGCGGGCAGGTCTTCGGCTTCAGCCTGCTGCTCTTCGTGACGCTGTTCGGCGCCCTCGCGGGGCTCGTCGTGGTGCTGCTCGACCGGGTCGTCGGCCGAAAGGTCGTCCGGACCACCGCCGAGCGGATCGTCGAGCGCGAGGACGCGGCCGAGGAGCCCGCGGCCGAGGGGACTCCGCCCGACGTGGGGACCTCGTCCGACGAGGGCGACCCCCGGGCCGGGTCCGACCGGGTCTAGCAGGCGGAGACGGACCGCCCAGCGGCCGCGGCACTCCGCCCTGAGCCGGGGGTCCCGTCCGCGGCTCGCGCTCGCGGACGGGACCGCGGCGTCAGCGTCCCCGGCGCGACGAGGAGCGGCGGCTGCTGCTCGTGGTGGACGTCGGGCGCTTGGCGGCGGCGCGCTTGGCCTTCTGCGACTTCGAGATCTTCTTGGCCACGAAGGTGAGCAGGAACGGCAGGATTCGGTAGATCACGGGGGACTCCTCGGGTGCATGCGCGCGGGGCCGCGCACCCTCCGATCATGGAGCGGCGCACGGATCCGCGGCACCCGTTGCGCCGCGCCCGGCGCTGTGCAGAGCTCAGCTGAGCTGCGTGCGCTCCACCCAGTCGAGGTACTCCGGGGTGACGGTGCCCGTCACGTACTCGCCGGTGAAGCAGCTGGTCTCGAGGTCGGTGACGTCCGAGCCCTCGAGGATCGCCGCCTTCATGTCGGCGACCTCCTGGTAGATCAGCTGGTCGGCGCCGATCGCCTCCGAGATCTCGGGGATGCGGCGGTTGTGGGCCACGAGCTCCTGGCGCGAGGGCATGTTGATCCCGTACACGTGCGGGTAGCGCACGGGAGGCGCGGCGGACGCGAAGGTGACCGTGTTCGCGCCGGCCGCGCGTGCCATGTCGACGATCTCCTTGGAGGTGGTGCCGCGGACGATCGAGTCGTCGACGATCAGGACGTTCTTGCCCTTGAACTCGCTCGACATCGCGTTGAGCTTCTGGCGCACCGACTTCTTGCGGACCGCCTGCCCGGGCATGATGAACGTCCGGCCGACGTAGCGGTTCTTGTAGAAGCCCTCGCGGTACTCGATCCCGAGCTTCTGCGCGACCTGCATCGCAGCGGGGCGCGAGGAGTCGGGGATCGGCATGACGACGTCGATCGCTCCGCCCGGGGTGTACTGCGCGATGGTGTCGGCGAGGCGGTCGCCCAGGCGCAGGCGCGCCTCGTAGACCGAGATGCCCGACATCACGGAGTCGGGGCGGGCGAGGTAGACGTACTCGAACGAGCACGGGATGAGGCGCGGGTCCTTCGCGCACTGGCGGCTGGCCATCCGGCCGTCGGGCGTGATGAAGACCGCCTCGCCGGGAGCGACGTCGCGCACGATCTCGAAGCCCTGCGCCTCGAGGACGAGCGACTCGGAGGCGACCACCCAGTCGTCCGGAGCCCCGGTGTTGCTGCGGCGGCCGACGATGAGCGGGCGGATGCCGAAGGGGTCGCGGAACGCCAGGAGCCCGACGCCGGCGATCAGCGCGATGGTGGCGTAGGAGCCCTCGACGCGCTCGTGCACGCGGGCGACGGCGTCGAACACCTCGTCGGCGTCGAGGTCGCGGCCCGACATCGACGCCTGCAGCTCGTTCGCCAGCACGTTGACCAGCAGCTCCGTGTCGGAGGTGGTGTTGAGGTGGCGGCGGTCGATGCGGAAGAGCTCCTCGGTGAGCTCGCGCGTGTTCGTGAGGTTGCCGTTGTGGACGAGGATGATGCCGTACGGCGCGTTCACGTAGAACGGCTGGGCCTCCTCCTCGCGCTCGGCGTTGCCCTTCGTCGCGTAGCGCACGTGGCCGAGGCCCATGGAGCCCAGCAGCGAGCGCATGTCGCGGGTGCGGAACGCCTCGCGGACCTGTCCCGCGGCCTTCTTGATGTGCAGGGTGCTGCCGTCGGCGGTCGCGATGCCGGTCGAGTCCTGGCCGCGGTGCTGCAGGAGGGAGAGGCTGTCGTAGATGGACTGGTTGACCGGTCCGGAGGACACGATCCCAACGATTCCGCACATGCCGGAGGGGCTCCCAAGGGGATAGCAGGGGGGTTTGACGGTCCATCCTGGCACGCGGGGGACTCATCCCCTAATGGTTCGCCGTGGGCGGATCCGTGGCTCCGGGGGTGCTCAGGGCGGCGCCGACCGGCGGATCGGCCGGGCGGGCGGTCGGGGAGCCGCGCGGCCGCTCAGCTGCTCGGAGCCGTCCAGGCTCCCGCGAGGCTCCGGTCCAGGACGCGGCGCCAGCCCTGCGGAGCCGCGGACTCGCGGCTGGTCGTGCCCGCCATCCAGAGCAGGGCCATCAGGTCGTCGTGGGTGAAGTCGGGGGAGAGGGATCCGTCGCGGTGGGCGGCCTCGACGAGATCCCGGCCGAGCTCGATCGAGCGGTCGCAGGCCTCGATGAGGGCGACCGCGTCGGGGAAGCGGCGCAGCATCGCGTCGTTGAGGGCGGGGTCCTCCAGCTGGAGGTCGATCATCCCGGAGACGAAGCGCTCCAGGCGTCCGCGGGAGGACCGCTCGGCGAGAGCGCGCTCTGTCAGACCCTTCAGCTTCTCGCCGGCGACGGCCGGGACGACGGCGTCGATGAGCTCCTCACGGGAGCCGACTCGGTTGTAGAGGGTGCCGATGCTCACGCCGGCGTGACGGGCGATGTCCTCGAGGGGGGCGGCCAGGCCGCGGGAGCCGAAGACCTCGAGGGCGGCGGCGTGCAGCTTCTCGACGTTCCGCTGCGCGTCCCGGCGCAGGACCTTCTGCTCGTCCATGCGATCCTCCCGATGATCTCGAGGTGCCACTCAACTCATGGTCCAATGAGTCTTGAGGCTGACCTCAAGTTAGCAGCCCCGCTCATCGCGCCCCAGGGCGCACGACGACAGGACCTCCCATGCCCCTTCTCACCGTCATCGGCGCGGGCCCCGGCCTCGGCCTCGAGATCGCCCGCGTCTTCGGCCGGGCCGGCTTCACCGTCGCGCTCGTCTCGCGGAACCAGGAGAAGCTGGACGGCCTGGCCGCTCGTCTCGCCGAGGAGGGCATCGAGGCGACGGGGTTCGCCGCCGATATCGCGCGGCCCGAGACCCTGACCGCCGCGTTGCGGGCGATCCGTGCCGACCTCGGTCCGATCGACGTCCTCGAGTTCTCCCCCGCCGACTCCGCTCTCGCTCCGGTCGGAGTCCTGGACGTCACGCCCGAGAACCTGCAGCCGCAGATCGACTTCTACCTCGGCGGCGCGCTCCGTGCCGTCGGCGAAGTGGTTCCGGACATGATCGCCGCCGGCAGCGGGACGATCCTCGTCACCACCGGCGGCGGCTCCGTCGCCCCGCACGCGGCGCTGGCGAACATCAACATCGCCGCCGCGGGCCTGCGGAACTGGGTCCTCAACCTCCACTCCGCGCTCGAGCCCCGAGGCGTCTACGCCGCCCACGTGGCGATCACCGCGCTCATCGACGGCGGCCACCCGGACGCGGCGGCCGAGGTCATCGCCCGGTCCTACCTCGACCTCCACCGCAGCCGCGACCGCGCCGAGCTGCACTACGTGGCCTGGGACGCGTGACCGCGGGCGCGCAGCGGGAGCCGCCGGGGCGGCGGACCCGGATCCGCGCCGCGGCGGGAGGGGCCAGTCGGTAGGGTCGTCGCGTGAGTGATGAGACGAGCAGCTACGCCCGCGCAGGAGTCGACACGGCGGCGGGGGACCTCGCCGTCGAGCTGATGAAGTCGGCGGTGTCGGCGACGCACGACAGCCGCGTCCTCGGCGGGGTCGGCGGCTTCGCGGGCCTGTACGACGTCTCCTTCCTCCGCGACTTCCGCGCCCCGCTCCTCGCGACCTCGACCGACGGCGTCGGCACCAAGGTCGCGCTCGCGCAGGCGATCGACAAGCACGACACCATCGGGCAGGACCTCGTGGGCATGGTCGTCGACGACATCGTCGTGGTCGGCGCCCGCCCCTTCTTCATGACCGACTACATCGCGTGCGGCAAGGTGGTCCCGGCCCGCATCGCCGACATCGTCGCCGGCATCGCGCTCGCCTGCTCCGAGACGGGCACCGCGCTCGTCGGCGGCGAGACGGCCGAGCACCCGGGCCTGCTCGGACCCGACGACTACGACGTGGCGGGCGCGGCGGTCGGCGCGATCGAGGCCGACCAGGTGCGCGGCGCCGACCGCGTGCGCGACGGCGACGTCGTGGTGGCGATGGCCTCCTCCGGACTGCACTCGAACGGCTACTCGCTCGTGCGCCACATCCTCGCCGAGCGCGGCATCGGCTTCACCGATCGCTCTGAGGAGCTGGGCGGCGTGGTCGGCGAGGTGCTGCTGGAGCCGACCCGCCTCTACACCCGTCCCCTCCTCGACCTGCTCGACGACGCCGGGCTCGGCCCGGCCGTCCACTCGATCAGCCACGTCACCGGCGGCGGCATCGCGGCGAACCTCGCCCGGGTGCTGCCGCGCGGCTCGTGGGTCGAGGTCGAGCGGGCGAGCTGGAGCCCGTCCGACGTGTTCCGCGCGCTCGCCGGGATGTCCGGCGCGACGCTCGAGAGCACCGAGGGCACCTGGAACCTCGGCATCGGCATGTTCGCCGTGGTCGCGGCGGAGGCGGCCGACGGCGTGATCGCGCGCCTCGAGCGCTCGGGCGTCCCGTCGTGGGTCGCGGGCCGCGTCTCGACGGCCGCGCGCGGATTCGAGGGCTTCGAGCAGGGCGCGAAGGGCGTCGACGGCGGAGCGGTCCGCCTGGTCGGGTCCTACGCGGGCTGACCTCCGGAGGCGCCGCGGATCAGCGCGGTGCGGCGTGCGCGCGCTCCCAGGAGTGCTCGTGCCGGGTCAGCAGCCACGAGCCCGCAGCGCAGAGGGCGCAGGCGGCCGCGGTGGCGAGCAGAGCGGACGCCCAGGTCGGAGCGTCGCGGCTGACGAGCAGGTTCGCGGAGGCGACCAGCACGCCGAGGCCCGCGCCCGCGCTGGTGCCGAGCACGAACGGACCGTCGCGGCGGCTCGCGACGCGTACCGCGACCATGCCGGCGACCGCTCCCGCGCCTCCGACCACTCCGATGCCGACGCCGGATGCGGCTCCCATGAGCAGGCCGAAGCCGATCAGTCCGGGCGGGCCGTCGGCGGCGAGGACGCCGGGCAGGTAGAGGACCAGGGCGACGGAGGCGCCGACCGCGCCGCCCACCAGGATCGCGCCGACCAGCAGGGCGGCGGTGACGTAGCCGATCCGCGCGACAGGTCGCGCGGATCCTCCGGGTTCGAACATTCGCGACTCCATCGACGCGGGCCCGCGGGGCAGCGGGCGGTCCTCGGACAGTACGCCCGAACGCCTCGCGGCGGAACCGCCGTCGGGGATCGGCGGGGCTAGCGGCGGAGTGTCTCGCTCGGGAGCTCGCCGAAGCGCGTCGCGTAGTGCTGGGCGAAACGACCGCCGCTGATGAATCCCCAGCGGGCGGCGACGTCGCCGACCACCAGCGAGCCGATCGATCCGGCCGAGAGCTCCTCGTGCGCGCGCTCGAGGCGGACGTCGCGCAGGTAGCGCCTCGGGGTCTCGCCGAAGGCGCGCTGGAAGGCCAGCTGCACGCCGCGGACCGTGAGCCCCGCCGCGTCGGCGATGTCGGCCACTCCGAGGGGCAGGTCGGCGTTGGCCTGCACGAACTCCACGGCCCGGCGGAGGCGCCGCGCGCTGACGGAGGGCGGGACGGCCGGCAGCGGGGCGATGCGGTGGGCGAAGGTCTGCAGGGCGGCGATCGCGGCGATGCGCGCGACGCCGTCACGCTGCAGCACGGTGGGCGTGTGCGCGGAGGCGAGGGTGTCGCGCAGGAGCCGGACGGCCGCCCACCAGGCCGTCGTGTCGCGCGCCACGGGGGCGAACTGCAGCGGGCCGGGCTCGGTGCCGTGCAGCTCGGCGGCGATCGCCTCGAGGTGGGCGGCCTCGAAGTGCACGAGCGCGTCGCGGTACTCGAGGGCCTCGAAGCCGAAGGGCCGGCCGCTCGGGAACATGGCCGGGCGCCCGACGACGAGGCGGTGCTCGTCGCGCCCCAGGTCGAGCAAGGCGCGCCCGGCGGTCAGCCAGAGGGCGACGTAGACGTCGCTCGGGGCCACCGTGCCGCGCACCCGGCCGAGGAACGAGGCGGAGTGGAGGCTCACGGGCCCGGGCCCGGTCGTCGTGTAGCGGAACGCGAACGGCACGACCGAGCGCTCGGCCCGGAAGCCGGAGCCGTTGTACGAGCCGGCGTAGAAGTCGCGCGCCTCCTCGAGGTCGTTCCCGCGCCGCTCCGACTGCCACACGGGCAGCTGTGCGGGCGGGGAAGAGCTCATCCGGTCAGTGTCCCAGGGGGCACCGACAATCTGCACTCCGTGGCGGAAAGCGGGAGAACGTGCTCAACCGAGCGACCCGCGCTCCAGATGGAAGAGGGCGAGCGCGGCCACCGCGGCCGTCTCGACGATCGCCCCGGAGCGGACCATCTCCGCGATCTCCGCATCGGGGAACCACTCCTGCCGCATGTCCTGCTCGGTGTCCTCGCGCTCGTGCTCGCCGTGCTCCAGCCCCTCGGCGAGGAAGACGTCCACGGACTGCGCGACGAAGCCGTACGCCTCCGCGAGTCGGCCCAGGTGGGTCAGGCGCTCGGCCCGGAGGCCCGTCTCCTCGCGCAGCTCGGCGCGCGCGAGCGCCTCGGCGTCGCCGCCGGACGAGCCGTGCGGCCAGCCCCCGGCCGGGAACTCCCACGCGCGGCGGCCGATCGGGTACCGGTACTGCTCGACCAGCCAGAATCCGCCGCGCTCCCGCGGGAGCACGAGGGCGTAGTCCTCGCGCTCGACGACGGAGTAGACGCCGCGCGTCCCGCCCGGCCAGAGCACCTCGTCCTCGCGGACGCGGATCCACGGGGTCTCGTAGGCGACCCGCGTCGACAGCTGCCGGACGGCGCCGTCGGCCGCGTCCCCGCGGGGCGGATCCTTGACCGACGACTGCCCGGTCGCCCGGTCCTCGCCCGCCGGATCCTCGCTCGCACGCGAAACGGGGCCGCCCCGAGGGAGCGGCCCCGTCTCGCGGGAGGAGTCACGCACGCTTCTGGTGCGGCTCCTCGACGAGGTCCGTGTCGTCGCCGTCGTCCTCGGCGTCGATCCACTTCGAGTAGTCGGGCTCGTCCGGGTGGCTGAGCTCGCGCTCGAGCGCGCTGTAATCGACCGCCGGGCTGAACGACTTCAGCTCACGGGCGATCTTGGTGTTCTTCGCCTTCTGACGGCCGCGCCCCATGGGTGACCCCCTCACGATGACAGGCCAGACGGGCAGTGAGCCGGCTGGGGAAAAGAGCAGACAGGGAAAGTTGAAATCTACGCGGTAGTTTAGCAGACGGGGGACACGCCACCCCGGGCCTCGATCTGCCGGACGGCCGCCCATCCTCGACCGCGTCAGGAGCACCGTGGACAGCGTCGCCCCACCGCGCCCCGTCGTGGTGATCGGCGCGGGCCAGGCGGGCCTGTCCGTGGCCTACTACCTGCGCCGTCTCGGCCTCGTCCCCGGGCGCGACCTGGTGATCCTCGACCGCGGCCCGGAGCCCGGTGGGGCCTGGCAGTTCCGCTGGGAGGCGCTGCGGCTCGGCTCCGCGCACCGCGTGCACGATCTCCCCGGAATGGAGCGGATGGGGCTGTCGTTCCGCACGGCCGACCACCGGCGTCCGGCACGGGACGTGGTCCGCGAGTACTACGGGCGCTACGAGGAGGAGCTCGGTCTCGAGATCCGCCGTCCGGAGTCGGTGCGGCGTGTCGCGAGCGCGACGCCGCACGACACGGGGTCGCCGCTCGTCGTCGAGTCCGACCGCGCGGTCGAGCGCGCGAGCCTGCTCGTCAACGCGACCGGCACCTGGGGCTCGCCCTTCGTCCCGCACTACCGCGGGCGCGACCGCTTCCGCGGCGTGCAGATCGACCCGACCGAGTACGTCCGCGCCGAGGACTTCGCCGGCAAGCAGGTGCTCGTGGTCGGCGGCGGCACCTCGGCGATCGGCTTCCTGCTCGAGCTCGAGCGGGTGGCGCGCTCGCTGACCTGGGCGACGCGGCGGCCGGTCGTCTACCACGACGGCGAGCAGCTCGCGATGGAGTCGGCGGTGGAGGCGGTGGCCGAGCAGGACCGCGCCGCGCGCGCCGGCCTGCCCCTCCCGAGCATCGTCGGCGGCACCGGCGTGCAGCGCACTCGCCGGGTGGTGGCCGGCATCGAGCGCGGGCTGCTGCACGAGCGGGGCATGTTCTCCTCGATCGAGGAGGAGGGCGTGCGCTGGCCCGACGGCTCCTTCACGCGCGCCGACGCGATCATCTGGGCGACGGGCTTCCGGCCGGAGCTGCGCCACCTCGCTCCGCTCGGACTGCGCGAGCGCGAGGGCGGCATCGCGGTCGCCGACGGCGCCTCGCTGACCGATCCGCGCGTCTTCTTCGCCGGCTACGGCCCGACGGCCTCCACCATCGGGGCGAACCGCTCGGGCCGACGCATCGCGCGTGCGGTCGTGGCGCGCCTTCCCTGAGCGCGACTGCAAGAGCGCGCCTGCCTGAGCGCGCTTGCCTGAGCGCGGCGGCCCCGACCGGCGCGGCGCCTCAGATCCTGCCGTCCCAGTCCACCGGCACCACGGAGCCGCGGTAGCGGATCCCGTGCACCCGGATCGGCCCGGCGAGCGCGGGCGAGAGCGGCGCGACGACCAGGGTGTCGCCTCCGCTCCGAAGCCCTCCCGGGCGAGCCCGGTGACGGCGATCGCGGTGTCGTGGGCCCAGACCGAGCCTCCGTGGTACGAGAGCGGCCAGTAGCCGCCCGAGCCGGTGTCCGAGGGGTCCGCAGGCCGACCGACGCCGACGTGCCGCTGCCGCTGTGGACGCTCAACTCGGTGATCGTCACCGTGTTCGTCACGGTCGGCCGGGTCTTCTTCGACTCGCTGGCCGGCTACGCGCTGTCGCGACTGCGCTTCCGCGGACGGGGGCTGCTGTTCGCGCTGTTCATCGGAGTGATGAGCGTGCCCGCGGTGGTGCTGCTGATCCCGCGGTTCCTGATCCTCGAGCAGCTCGGTCTCTACGACAGCTACGCCGGGGTGATCGTCCCGCTCATCGTGGACGCGGCGGGGATCTTCATCATGAAGCAGTTCTTCGACTCGATCCCGCTCTCCCTCGAGGAGGCCGCGCGGATCGACGGGGCCGGGGTGTTCCGGACCTTCCGCTCGATCGTGGTGCCGATGGCGCGTCCGGCGATCGTGACGCTGTTCATCCCGTCGTTCCAGGGGTCGTGGAACGAGTTCTCGCACTTCGTGGTGTAGCGGCAGTCGCCGGAGCTCAACACGCTGACGACCGGAGTCGCGTCGCTCGTGTCGGGGCAGCTGGGCACCGGCGACCAGTACCCGCTGCAGCTCGCGGCCGCGGTGCTGATGTCGATCCCGGTCGCCGTGCTGGTCTTCGTCTTCCAGCGGCGGATCATGAACACGACCGAGGGCGCGGAGAAGGGCTGACTCGGGCGCTGCGGAGAGCCCCCTGCTGATCGGGCAGCCCGCGCAGCGCGCATCGAGATCCGTGTCCGTGCGGAGGGTCTCGACACGTCCCTGCGGGGCTGCTCGATCAGCAGGGGAGCCGCTACTTCGCGAGGAACTCCAGGACGACGCGGTTCCACTCCTCGGGGTGGCTCACGGTCACTCCGTGGGGGGCGCCGTGGACGACGTGCAGCTCGGAGCCGGGGATCGCCGCGTGCGTGCGCGCACCGGAGCCCTCGAACGGAACCGTGCCGTCGCCGTCGCCGTGGATGACGAGCGCGGGCACCGACACGTTCGGCAGGTCCTCGCGGAAGTCGGTGGTCGCGAACGCCGTCATGCAGGCGAGCGCCGCGTGCTTGGCCGACTGCTTCGCCAGAGCGATCGCCTCCTGACGCTGCTCCTCCGTCACCTTCAGCACCCCGTCGACCGAGAAGAAGTCGGTGGTGAACTGGTCGTAGAAGTCGTCCTCGCTCTTCGTGAGTCCGGCCGTCATCTGCGCGGCCTGCGCCTTCTCGAGCGGGCCGTCGGGGTTGTCGTCCGTCTTCATCAGGTACGGCGGGACGGCCGAGGCGAAGACGACGCTGTGCAGGCGCTCGGCGCCGTACTTCGTGAAGTAGCGGGCGACCTCGCCGCCTCCCATCGAGAAGCCGACCAGGGTGACGTCCTGCAGGTCGAGCTCGGTGAGGAGGGTGTGCAGGTCCTCGGTGAGCGTGTCGTAGCTGTAGCCGGTGAGCGGCTTGTCGCTGCGCCCGAAGCCGCGGCGGTCGTAGGTGACGACGCGGTAGCCGGCCTCGGCGAACGCGGGGACCTGCTCCTTCCACGACTCGCCCGAGAGGGGCCAGCCGTGGATGAGGACCACGGGACGTCCCGATCCGCCGGTGTCGTCGACGTGCAGGTCCGTGTCCTTGAAGAGTCCGTGGTGGGCGGTGATCTCGGCCATGGCGAGTGCTCCTTCCGGCGCCGACGATCGGCGTCACCTGATGTTCGAGGACGTCGCTGTGTGTGGATGGTGGGGGCGAGGAGGGTTGACAGCGCCCGTCATCCCGCCATGACCGCTGCCGCGAGCCCCTCGAGCGCCGTGCGCAGCCCCCCGCTCACGGGCAGGCGGGCGTCGAGCAGGGCGTTCGCGGCGGCGACCAGCACGGGCGCCGCAGGGGAGGAGAGGACGGTGAGGCCGGACGGCGGGCGCACGTCGCCCGAGGGCCGCGCCACCAGGACGAGCCGGGAGCCGGAGGCGCTCGTGGTGATCGTCGCTCCCGATCGGGCGGGCAGCACGGCGAGGGTGCCGCGGGTGACGACCGCGCGCTCCTCCCGGCATACGACCGTGAACGCGCCCTCGAGCGGGAGCAGGAGCACCACCGATCGCGAGTCGGCCCGGGGACTCGGGCGGAACTCGATCGACCCGGCCGAGTGCCAGATCCGCCGGAGGAGCAGACCCTCGGCCGTGGCCTCCTGGCCGGTGACGGCGAAGGCGGGATCGGGCCCGGTCTCGGCGTGGCGGGCGTGCAGCCAGCGCCGGGCGGAGTCTCCGCGGAGCGGCGTCGTGCGGATCTGCGGGTCGGACACTGCGGCGGCTCCAGGACTACGGCGGATCCGAGCCCGTCGGGACAATGAGGAACCATCATTCTAGTGGCCCCGGCCGCCGCCGGCCCGAAGTGGCGCGTCCTCACATGCGGATGCCGCCCCGGCCGCGCTGAGCGCGACGCCGGAGCGGCATCCGAAGGGTGGTGCGGACTACTGGAATCCGCCGCCGCGGTCCTCCGGGTCCTCGATCGGGTCGGAGTCGGGAGTGTCGATCGAATAGGTCACGTGGACCGACTCGCCGACCTCCTTGGCGGAGACGGCGTTGTAGACGAGGTGCGTCTCCTGGCCGTCGACGGCGGCGTAGACGTCGACCTCCTTCTCGTAGCCCCCGTCGGTGCTGACGCGGTTCTCGGTCTGGCCGTCGAACGGCCCGCCCTGGAAGAAGGCGAGGTAGCTCTCGCCGTCGGCGAGTGCGCGGATGTCGTTGCTCATGCCCCCAGGTCTACCACTCGCCGCCTCCCCGCCGCTCGGCCTTGCGCTCAGGCCACGAGCCGCTGCGTGACCGAGGCCCTCGGCCCGCTCAGCGCGATCTCGGCGAGGGCGCCGTTGACCAGGGGCATCTGCGGAGGCTGGTGCCCGGTGTCGACGTCGAGGATCACAGGCACGCCGAGGTCGCCGAGAGCCCGCCGCACCGCGTCCTCCTGGCTCAGTTCGAGCAGCGAAGCGCCCTCGGTCCGTCCGATCAGGACGCCGTTCGCCTGCTCGAACCAGCCCGCGAGTCGGAGGGAGGTGAGCATCCGGAGCACCGAGACGGCGTCGGACCCGGCCGCCTCCAGGTAGACGACCGTCCCTTCCGGAGCGTGCCGTCGAGCGAAGCCGGGCACGTCGCCGTAGGGCGTGCCCGCAAGCAGGGACACCGTCTCGAGGCATCCGCCGATCAGACGGCCGGACATCGTCACGTCCGCGGCTCCGTCGAGCGATCGCCAGTGGGTCGGCTCCTCGTAGGCGCGCTCGCGGCCGAGCGGCTCGTCCACCCACGCGCCCCACGGGCGGCTCCGGCGTCGCGGCGCGGCGTGCTGCGTGAACGCGGCTCCGGGCTCGAGGGCGGCGACCTCCGTCCAGCGGTGGAACTCGACCGGCAGCTCCCACGGCTCGTCCATCAGGTTGGCGCCGTGGATCGTCGCGAGCCCGGTCATCGTCGTCAGGGGCAGGAGCAGCGTCGAGACGTCCGACCAGCCGACGAACCAGGGCCGGGCCTCTGCGAGGGCGTGCCAGTCGAGCCTCTCCACGAGCTCGAGGGCGAGCTCGCCACCCCACGGAGGAAGGATCGCGTCCCCGCTCCGGAAGGCGTCGTGCAGATCGGCTGCTCGATCCGCGGCGGGCGCCGGCACGAGTCCGCCCGTGAGGGCGTGATGCCGGACCCGGACGTCGTAGCCCGCCGAGCCGAGACGGCGGACGGCGTCCTGCAGCCGGTCGTGCAGGTGCTCGGAGACTCCCATCGAGGGCGCGGGCACCTCCACCCGGCCTCCGGCGCGGAGGGGTGCAGGGTACGTGATGCTCGCCATCCGACGACGCTAACGCGCCGCGGGGCGACGGACCGCGGATGCACCGTCCGGCGAGTACCTCAGCGCCCTCCTCCCCGATCCGCCGGCCGTCCGCCGAGCGCGAGCGACGCGCCTCCGATCCAAGACCTTGAGCCGCGCGGTCGTCTCGACGGGGCTGTCACCTGCGCCGATGCTGCTGCCGCTCACTCGGGGAGGGGCTCAAAGCCACCGGGCCGGTCGCCGAGGGGTGAGGCGCGCGCGGTGACCGCGCCAGGACGGCCGCTCGCTCAGCCCGTGATCAGGCCGGTGAGGCGGTCGGCGGCGGCTCCGACGGTCGAGACCGCGCTGAGCGTGACGAGGCAGGCGATGCCCCAGAACCAGGTGCGACCGGGCGCCCCGGCGCTGCGCCGCTCGAAGGCGAGCCACCACGCGCCGACCACCGAGACGCACGCCGCGACGACCGAGCCGAGCGACATGCGCACGTACTCCTCCGGGCCGGGGGAGGACCAGGCCGTGGTCGCGAGGACGATGAGGAGCGGTACCACGATCATGCCCAGCGCGCCGAGCAGAACCGCGTGGAGGTGGCTGCGGGGAGGAGCCCCGGCCGTGGTCGTCGTCGCGGTCCGTATCCGTGTCGTGTCCATGCTGCGTCCCCCGTCGCCGCGGCCCGGTCCGCGTTGCCCCGACGCTATCCGCTCGCCGTTCCGCCGTCACCCCGGATGGCGATGATGCTTCTGGACGAGAACCTGAACGAATCTCGCCCGCCTGTCTCGTTTTATCGACGTCGGCTCGGTTTCTCCGGCAGGCTAGACGGGTGTGCACGACTCGAGGGGAGTATTCGGACATGAGCAGTCGACGGAACCGGACGACGGCGTCGAGGACGCTCACGCCCTGGACCGCCCTGGCGTTCGCGCTCGTGGGGGCGTTGGCCGGTGCCGGGGTCTCGACCGCCGTGGGCGCGAAGGATCCGTGGAGCGCGGTGATCACCGCAGTGATCGTCGCGGTCGTGCTCCTGGCCGGGTGGGCGCTACAGAACGTCCGCTCCCGGCGGCACTGACCATCCGCCCGCGCCGCCCCCGCGGAACGCCGAGAACGTAGGATGTCCGGGATGACGATCGGACGCCGCCTCTTCCTCTCGGGAGCCGCCACGGGAGTCGGGCTCCTGGCCCTCGCGGGCTGCACCCCGTCGCGTCCGACGCCGACCCGCTCCGTCACGAAGGCCCCCGTGCCGACGCCGAGCACCACCGCCGTCCCCGCGCCGTCCGCGTTCGTGCGCTCCGCCTGGGCCGAGGATCCGTACGCGCTCGGCTCCGTCTCCTACCTGCCCGTCGGCGCGACGCCGCAGCACCGCACCGACCTGGGCACCGCAGTCCTCGACCGCGTCTTCCTCGCGGGCGAGGCCACCGACACGGAGGCGCCCGGCACGCTCCAGGGCGCCTGGAACTCCGGGGTCCGCGCAGCCGCCGAGATCAGCGCCGTCGCCGACGAGGGCGAGCGGATCGCGATCGTCGGGGCCGGTCTCGCCGGAGCGGTCGCCGCGCGGCGCCTGTCCGACGCGGGCTTCGACGTCACCGTGGTGGAGGCGCGCGAGCGCACCGGCGGCCGCATCGCGACCGCGACTCCGGACGGCTGGCCGATCGCCGTCGAGACCGGGACCTGGGCCCTCACCGGCGCGGGAGCCGCCCTGCGCGAGAGCATCGCGGACGCGGGCGTGGTCACGACCGCGGTCGACCTCGCCGACGTCCGCTCGAGCGATGCCGACGGCGCGGCCCTCGACACCGGCACCACGGGAGCCGATGCTCTGACCCGCGCGCTCGAGTGGGGAGCGGAGCAGCCGGAGGACCTGGCGCTCGCCGAGTCGTTCGCCGGCTCCGGAGCGCCCGACCCCGCCGAGGCCGAGCCGGGCTCCGGCGACGGCGACGCCGCCCGCGTGGCGGCGCACCTCGCCGGCACGACCGCGCTGCGCACCGGCGCCGCTCCCGAGGAGCTCTCCTCCTGGTACGGACTGGGCGACGCCTCCGCCGCCACGACCGCGGAGGAGCTGAGCGACGACTCCGGCGACGCGCTGCTGACCGACGGGCTCGCGCCTCTGGTCGACACGCTGCTCGCCGACGTCGAGGTCTCGCTGCGCGCCGTGGTGAGCGGCATCGGCTACACGGAGACCGGCGTCAGCATCCGCCTGGGCACCGGCGAGTCGTTCACAGCCGACCGGGTGCTGGTCACCGTTCCGATCGGGGTCCTGCAGACGGACGCGATCGCCTTCGACCCGCCGCTCCCGTTCGCGCAGCGCGCGGCCGTCGCGGCCCTCGGCTCCGGTGTCGTCGAGACGCTGTGGCTGCGCTTCGACGAGGCGTTCTGGAAGACGGGCGGACCGGCGCGCTGGTCGCTCGTCGGCTCCGAGGCGGGCATCACCGAGTGGCTCGACCTCCAGCCGTCGACCGGCGAGGCGGTGCTCGTCGGGCTGGTCGGAGCGGATCAGGCCCTCTCGCTGCAGGACCTCAGCGACGACGAGCTGGTCACCCTCGCGCAGACGGCGCTCGAGCCGTTCGCCGTCGTCGCCGGCTGACGAGCTCGCGGAGCCGCGCCAGCGGCCCGCGCCACTCCGACGCGTGCGCCGCCCCGAGCGGCCGCACCCGGCTGAGCGCGAGGACGAACGCGGCGATGCCCGAGATCAGGCTCAGCACGATCACGTCGTAGAGAACGAACATCACGGGTCCGTCGACCTGGCCGGGGTCGAGGAAGAAGTACGGGTACCAGCCGATGAGGGCCCCGCGGACCAGGGTGATGACGCCCCAGACGATCGGGAAGCCGAGCACGGTCAGCGCCCCGCGCCAGGCGACCGGGCTGCGGCCGGGGCCGAGGATCCAGTCGAGGATCGCGAGCGTGGGGATCACGAAGTGCAGGAGCGCGCTCGACCAGGGCACGTCGACCCGCACGCCGCGGTTGTTGGCCTCGACCGCGATCAGCCCGAAGACGATCCCCGACACGACCATGTAGGTGAGCACGAGCGCCCGCACCGTGCTGAGCCAGCGCGGCTCCCGCTCGCGCGCGAGGGCGACCAGGCCGGACAGGCCCAGCACCACGACCCCGGCCATGTTCGACTGCGTCGTGAAGTAGGCGAAGAAGTTGTCGATCTGGAACGCGCGGAAGCCGAGCGTGTAGAAGAAGTCGCCGACGAGTCCGACCGCGCCCAGCCCGGCGAGGGCCAGGCGGAGGATCGCGAACGCCTTCCGCACACCCGCTCCGATCCGTCGCCGCTGGGCCCGGAGGGCCGGACTTCCGGACGATTCTACGGTCGCCGCGCTCGGAGCTCCCCGAGCGCGGAGCTCCGCCGGACGGGGGAGGCGGGCCCCGCGGAGGCGGCCTAGCGTGGAGGAATGGTGCGCGCGCAGGGCGGGAAGGGTCCGGGTCGGATGTCGACGGAGGAGGCGTCCCGGCGCTGGAACGCGGTCACGGGTCCGCTGTTCCTCGCGGCGGGAGCGGTCTTCGCGGTCCTCGGGAATCCGGTCTGGCCGGTATTCCTCGTCCTGGGGATCACGTTCCTCGGGCTGACCGCCGGCCCCGGGAAGCCGGCGCGCCGGAGTGGCGCGCAGGGGCCGGATCGCGATCGGTGACGCCCGCTTCGCGACGCGGACACTCGCCGGTCGCATCGCCGGGATAACGTGCGTGTCATGCCCTTCACGCCGAGCCACGCCGTCGTCGCGCTCGCGTTCTCGAACGGCCGGATCCCCGCCGCGGCCGTCGCCGTCGGCGCGATGGTCCCGGACATCGGCATGTACCTCCCGATCGCCGTCGCCCGCGAGTCCACCCACTCCCTCCTCGGCGTCGTCACCGTCGACCTGCTGCTCGGGATGCTCGGCCTCGCGCTCTGGAGCGCGGTCGTCGCTCCGGCCTGGCGCGACCTCGCACCCGCGCTGGTCCGCTCGCGCCTGCGTCCCCGGCGCTCACCGCCCCGCGGGGCAGCCGAGTGGATCCGCGTGCTCGTCTTCGCGGCCGCCGGCATCGCCATCGGAGCCGCCAGTCACGTGATGTGGGACGGCTTCACCCACCGGGGCGGCCTCTTCGTCTCGGCGATCCCGGTGCTGCAGCAGGAGCTCGGGCCCTTCCCCGGCTTCCGGTGGGCGCAGTACGCGAGCGGCGTGCTCGGGCTGCTCGGGCTCGGGATCGGCGCGGTGGTCTGGTACGTCGGCCGCCGTCCCCGGAAGCTCCGTTCCGACGGCCGGCAGCCGGTGCGCATCGCGGCCGCGGCCGTGGTGCTCGCGGCTGCGGTGGTGCCCGCCGGGATCGTGCTGGCGGGGGCGGGCATCGATCCGCTCGACGCCGCCTACCGGGCGCACGTGGTGCGGGCGGCGGTCCTGCTCGTGGGAGGCGGTGCGGCGGCCGCGATCGCCGTCGCCGCGGTCTGGTGGCTCACCGGCCGAGGGGTGCGCGGGGCCGTCGTCTGACACGGCGGAGGACGAGCCTGTCGTCTGAAGGGATCACGGGCATCCGTCGCGAGGAGGATGCGCAGGTGCATAGCCCACCGATAGCGTCGGACACGGCCCGTTGGGGCGGGCCGCCTTCGGGGGAAGGCACTAAGGGGAAATCGGGGGCTCGCGGCACACGCCGCGGGCCCTCTACCCGTCTGCGGGCCTCGCCGCCTCAGCGCCGCTTCGAGCGCGGCCGGTTCTGCGCGGCCGGGCGCTGCGGGATGCGCGGGGCGCCCTCGCCGGCGGCACCCTGAGGGAGCGAGGACGCGGGCGGGATCGGGCGACGGGTCACCGGGCGCACCGGCTCGCCGCGGCGCGTCTGGCCGGGGATCGGCCGCGAGCGGCGCCCGTAGATCAGCTCGGACGAGTCGAGCAGCCACGGCACCAGCGCCACCGTCACTCCGTGCACCAGCAGGAGCTTCTGGCGGATCCGCCGCGACTTGTGGTTGTGGAGGAACGCCTCCCACCAGTGCCCGACGATGTACTGCGGCATGTAGACCGTGGTGATCTCGGAGCCGTGCTCGAGGCGGTGGGCCTTGATGTACTTGATCAGCGGGTACGAGATGTCGCGGTACGGCGAGGCCACGCAGCGCAGCGGCACCTCGATGTCCATCTGCGCCCAGTCGGCCTTGAGCTGCGCGGTCTGCGCGTCGTCGATGGAGGAGTGCACCGCCTCCAGCGTCTCGTGCCGCGCCGCGATGGCGTAGTCGAGCGCCTTCAGCGTGGGCTTGTTCATCCGGCCCACCAGCACGATCGCGTGATCGCCGTTGGCGCCGAAGGTCGTGGTCGGGTCGACCTCGATCTCCTTCTCGACGTCGCGGTAGTAGCGGTAGACGCCGGCCATCAGGACTCCGAGGATCGGCATCACCAGGTAGACGAGCCAGGCGCCGTGGGTGAACTTCGTGATCGTGACGACCACGAGGACCGCGAAGGTCAGCGTCGCGCCGAACAGGTTGATGGCCAGGCTCGTGTAGACGGTGCGCGAGCCCTCGCCGTTGCGGATCATCCGCACCCAGTGCTTGACCATGCCCGACTGCCCGAGCGTGAACGAGACGAAGACGCCGATGATGTACAGCTGCACGAGGCTCGTGAGCGAGGCCTGGTAGACGAGCAGGATGATCGCGGCGACGAGCGCCAGGATGATCACGCCGTTGGAGTAGATGAGGCGGTCGCCGCGGGTGTTCAGCGACTTGGGCGCGTAGCCGTCGCGGGCCAGCACGGACCCCAGCAGCGGGAAGCCGTTGAAGGCGGTGTTCGCCGCGAGGAGCAGGACGGCGGCGGTCGCGGCCTGGATGATGAAGAACAGGATCGTGTTGCTGCCGAACGTGGCGGCGGCGACCTGCGCGATGACGGAGCGCTGCGGGGTCGTGGCGCAGTCGGCGAATCCGACCAGGTGGCAGGCGTTCTCGGCGTAGTGCACGTTCGAGAGCAGGGCGAGGGCGGTCAGGCCGACGAAGAGCACGATCGCGATCGTGCCCATCGCGACGAGGGTGCGCTGGGCGTTCTTGACCTTCGGGGCGCGGAACGCCGGCACACCGTTCGAGATCGCCTCGACGCCGGTGAGCGCCGCGCAGCCGCTCGCGAAGGAGCGCAGCAGCAGGAGGACGACGGCCGCCTGCGTGAGCTGCTCGCCCTGCACCGTGAAGCCCGCCGACTCCGCCACGGGGGTGTCGCCGAAGGCGGTGCGGACCAGGCCGACGACGACCATCACGAAGACGCTCGCGACGAAGAGGTAGGTCGGGATCGCGAAGGCGCGGCTCGACTCCGAGACGCCGCGGAGGTTCACGGCCGCCAGCAGCACCACGAAGAGGATCGCCAGCTCGACCCGCAGCGGCGCGAGCTCGGGCACCGCCGAGATGATGTTGTCGACTCCGGAGGCGACCGACACGGCCACGGTGAGCACGTAGTCCACGAGGAGGGCGGCGGCGACCGTGAGGCCCGCCGTCTCGCCCAGGTTGGTGCGGGCGACCTCGTAGTCGCCGCCGCCGGACGGGTAGGCCCGGATCAGCTGGCGGTAGCTCAGCACCACCACGACGAGGAGGACGACCACGCACGCGGCCACCCAGGGGGCGAAGGTGAGGAAGGAGAGCCCGCCGAGCAGCAGGATCATCAGCAGCTCCTGCGGCGCGTAGGCCACGGAGGAGAGCGGGTCGCTGGCGAAGATGGGGAGCGCGAGCCGCTTCTGCAGCAGCTGTCCCTCGAGCTTGTCGCTGGGGAGCGGCTCGCCGATGAAGAAGTGCTTGGCGGTGCGCAGCTCGGTCGCGTCGGCCGGTGATCCGTCCGCGGCGGACGGGGGGCCCTCGTGTGTCACGAGCGATGACACTACTCCGTACGAGGGGGCAGTCAAGACGGCCGGGAGCGGGCCGAGCGGAGGCTGATCTCGCGCTGTGACCGGGAGTTTCCCGGTGCGGCGGGCAGCGGCGGCCGGCGTGCACGCGGGCGGAGCCCCGAGCGGGGGGTCAGCGGCCGTCGCGGGTCGCGGCTCCGATCAGGCCGGTGAGGCTGTCGCGGAGCGCGGTGAGCTCCTCGAGGGGGACGTCGAGCCGCTCCACGATCTGCGGCGGCACCTGCAGGGCCTGCTCGCGGAGGGCCGCCCCGGAGGGGGTCAGTGCGACGTCGAGACGGCGCTCGTCCTCGCTGCTCCGGGCCCGCGTGACGTGGCCGCTCGCCTCCAGGCGCTTCACGAGCGGGCTGAGCGTCGCGGGCTCGAGGCGGAGGGCGGAGCCGAGGTCGGCGAGCGAGCGGGGGCTGCGCTCCCAGAGCGCGAGCATCACGAGGTACTGCGGGTGGGTGAGCCCGAGCGGCTCGAGCACGGGGCGGTACAGCCCGATGACGGTGCGCGCCGCGACGGCGAGGGAGAAGCAGACCTGGTTCTGGAGGGCGAGCGGATCGGTTTCCACGGCGTCATCCTCTCATCGTGCCCTGATGGTTAGTACACTAAGGGTATGACGCGGAAGAAGACCGGCTCCCTCTACCAGCGCTTCAACGCGCGGCTGTTCCCCTGGATCGGCCCGCCGCCGCTCGGCCCCTACGACCAGCCCGAGCAGGAGGCGCCTGCGGGGCAGGCCTGCCCGCTCTGCGGCCGGCCGATGTCCGAGCATGTCATCGACCGCTCCGGTCCGCGCACCCAGCTGTACTGCCCGAGCGACCCCTCCTGAGTCGCACGCCCCCGTTCGGGGGTCAAGGGCTTCGGGCGGCGGGGGCGGATGATGAGCGCATGCCCCGTCTGAGCCCCACCGCCGCCCGCGTCGTCCAGTACAGCCGTTTCGGCGACGCGGACGTCCTCGAGATCGTCGAGGTCGAGCGGCCGAAGCCCGGAGCGGGCGAGGTGCTGGTCGAGGTGCTCTCCGCCGGGGTGAACCACATGGAGGCGTTCATCCGGCAGGGCCAGTTCGACTCCGACCACTCCGCCGCCTTCCCGATCCGCCAGGGCACCGACTTCTCGGGAGTCGTCGTCGCTCTCGGCGAGGGCGTCACCGACATCAAGCTCCGCAGCGACGTGGTCGGCCACGCGCTCGTCGGCTCGCACGCGACCCACGTCGTGGTGCCGCGCCGCAACCTCGTCGCCAAGCCCGCCTCCGTGAGCTGGGAGGTCGGCGGCGCGCTGTTCCTCGCCGGAGTGACCGCGTGGCGCGCGCTCGAGGCCACCCGCGTCGGACCCGACGACACCGTCCTCGTCTCCGCGGCGGCCGGAGGGGTGGGCAGCCTCGAGATCCAGCTGGCGAAGCTCCGCGGCGCGACCGTGATCGGCACCTGCGGCGAGCGGAACTTCGACTACCTCCGCCAGATCGGCGTGAAGCCGGTCGTCTACGGCGACGGGATCGCCGACCGCATCCGGGCCGCGGCGCCCGGCGGGGTCACGGTGTTCCTCGACAACTTCGGCGGGGAGAACGACGCCCTCGCCGACGAGCTCGGCATCGCGGCGGGCCGCTTCCACTCCAGCGACGACCGCAAGGAGATCGAGCTCCGCGCCGTCTGGCCCGACGCCGAGACCGCCCAGCGCGACACCGAGATCCTCGGCGAGCTGGTCGGCCTCGTCGCCGACCAGAAGCTGCGGGTGCTCGTCTCGGGCTTCTACCCCTTCGACCAGGTGCAGGACGCCTTCGACGACCTCGAGAAGCGCCACTCGCGCGGCAAGATCGTGCTCGGCATGAACCCGGTGGATCCGGCGAAGGTCACCAAGGCGCGCGACATCCACGAGGCCGGCCGCTAGCCGCACCCTCCCGGCGGCTGTCCGGGCTGATCTCCGAGCGGCCACAATGGGGCCGTGGCGCGCGGACGCCCGGGAGGAGTGACGCGATGGAGGAGCCCGTCGTCGCGATCGTCTGGATCGTCTCGTTCGTGGTGGTGACCGTCCTGGTCACCGGGCTGTCGGGGCGGGTGAACTGGTCCGCTCCCGTGGCGCTCGTCGCTGTCGGGGCCCTCGCCTCCTTCGTCCCCGGGATCCCGGAGGTGGTGGTCGAGCCGGACGTGGTGCTGTTCGGGATCCTCCCGCCGCTGCTCTACGCGGCGGCGATCCGCACCTCCGTCCTCGACGTCCGGGCCCGCGGCGACAGCATCCTCCTGCTGTCGGTGGGGCTGGTCGTGTTCACGGTCGCGGTGGTCGGCGCGGTGGCCTGGATGGTCGTCCCGGCGATCACGGTCGCCGCGGCCCTCGCGTTCGGCGCGATCGTCGCGCCGACGGACGCGGTGGCGGTCACCGCGATCGCGGGGCGGCTCCGCCTGCCGCGGCGGATGCTCACGGTGCTCGAGGGCGAGAGCCTCCTCAACGACGCGACCGCCCTGGTGGCGCTGAACGCCTCCCTCCTCGCGATCGTCAGCACGGTCACGCCCGGGCGCATCGCGCTCGACTTCGTGCTGGCCGTGGCGGTGGGCGGCGGAGTCGGGATCGGCATCGCCGTGCTGCTCGGGTTCGTGCGCAAGCAGGTGCAGTCGTCCGTCCTGGACACGAGCCTCTCGCTGGTGACGCCCTACGTCGCGTTCATCCCGGCGCAGCTGCTGCACGGCTCCGGGGTGCTGGCGGTCGTGGTCGCGGGCCTCTACCTGGGCTATCGGGCGCCCGTCATCCAGTCGGCGCAGGCGCGGATCGCGGAGTCGCTCAACTGGCGGACGATCCAGTTCCTGCTCGAGAACGCGGTCTTCCTCTTCATCGGGCTGAGCCTGTCGTCGGTGGTGGAGGCGACGGCCGACTCGGGCATCGGGGTCTGGCAGACGGTCGGCATCGGCGCCGCCGTGCTCGCGGCGCTGGTCGGGAGCCGCGTGGCCTGGATGTGCATGACGACGCTGCTGTTCCGGCACGGCCCGCGCCGGCTGCAGCAGCGCGGGTGGACCTGGCCGACCGCGATCGGAGTGTCGTTCGCCGGTATCCGCGGCGTGGTCACCCTCGCCGCCGCGTTCCTCCTGCCCGCGGAGACGCCGCAGCGCGCGTTCCTGCAGTTCCTCGCCTTCATCGTGGTGGCGGGGACGCTCGTCGAGGGGCTCGCGCTCCCGCGGCTCGTCCGCGCCCTGAAGCTGCCTGCCCCGAACGAGATGCAGGAGCACGTCGAGAAGCAGATGCTGCTCGCGGAGGCGCAGGCGGCGGGGCTCGCCCGGCTCGACGAGGAGCCGCAGGACGGCGTGGAGGACCGCGTGCTCGACCGGCTGCGACGCAACGCCACCTTCCTCGCCGACGCCCTCGAGAACCCGCCCGAGGGCGAGGGTGTGGAGCCGCTCCCGCAGGCCTACAACCGGCTCCGGCGCGTGATGATCGCGGCCGAGCGGGAGGCGGTGCTCCGCGCCCGTGCCGAGGGGCGGTACCAGGAGCCGGCGGTGGTGAGCGCTCTGGCGTTCCTCGACGTGGAGGAGGAGGCGCTGGCGGTCGGGCGGCAGTAGCGCCGAGAGGGCGGGGACCCCGGGTGGGTTCCCCGCCCTCTCGGCGGTGCGGTGTCCGGGCTCAGCCCAGCGTGGAGCGGACCGAGGCGCGGGCCTCGTCGAGCGCGGCGCGCAGGGCGTCGACGCTCCCGGTCGTCACGGATCCCGAGGAGGCGGCGGTGCGCAGCTCCGCGCGCAGCTCGTCGCGGAACTCGGTGAGCAGCACCTCGGCGTCGCGCAGGGCGATCCGCGAGGCGGTGCGCGCGTCGGTCGCGGCCGGGGCTGCCGGTGCGGTCCGCTCGGTCTGCTCGGGCCGCTCGGTCGGGGTGCCGGGCGTGTCCTGCGGACGCGGCTCCTCCGCGGAGTGCTCCGGACGGCGTCCGGGCTCGCGCGAGTCGCGGGCGGCGCTGGCGAGGTCGGCGCGGAGGCTCTTCATCGCCTCCGCGACGCCGAGGCGCACCTCGTCGGCCAGGCGGCGGACGGAGTCGGTGAGCTCCTCCTCGATGTCGCCCAGGTCGGTCGCGCGGTTCGCGAGCTCGGCCCGGCCGGCGTCGGTGATGGAGTAGACGGTCTTGCGGCCGTCGGCCTCCTTGGTCACGAGTCCCTCCTCCTCGAGCTTCGCGAGGCGCGGGTAGACCGTGCCGGCGCTGGGCGCGTAGGTGCCGCCGAAGCGCTCGCTGAGCGCCTGGATGAGCTCGTAGCCGTGGCGCGGTGACTCGGCGAGGAGGTTGAGCAGGTAGAGGCGCAGGCGGCCGTGCGCGAAGACGGGGCTCACAGCGAGCTCCCGTCCATCGGGCGCGGGCCGTCGGCGGGGCCGGAGCCGGGGAAGCCCCAGCCCTCGCCCACTGAGGCGGAGGCGGCGGCGACGGACCGGCGGACGACGACCACGTCTCCCGAGACGGAGTTGGCGGCGACGTCGACCCACTTCGAGTCGAGCGAGCCCGTGGTCGAGGTGAAGCCCCGGCCGAAGGTGCCCTTGACGACGGTGCCGTCGAGCTGGAGCGTGCCCGAGACGGTGTTGATGCGGTAGCGGGCGCCGAGGCCCTCGTCGACGCGGATCGTGAGGTCGCCGCTGACGGTGTTGGCCTGGATCCGGTCGGGGGTGCCCTCGGCGTCGACGAAGACGCTGCCCGAGACGCCGTCGACGGTGAAGCGGGTGAGGTCGCCGGTCGCGGTGACGTCGCCGGACACGGTGCGCGCGGTGACGCGGCCGGTGTGGCTGCGGACCGAGAGCTCGCCGTGGACGGTGTTCACCTCGATGTCGCCGTGCAGGCCGTCGACGACGATGTCGCCGCCGACCGTCGAGACGCGGGCGTCGCTGTGGAGGCCCGAGACCAGGCCGTCGGCCGAGACGGTGTCGAACTTCAGGTCGACGCCGCGGGGGACGAGGAGGCTGATGTCGGCGCGGTCGCCGCGGCGGCCGAGGCCCTTCACGACGTCGACGATGGTGTCCCAGCGGAGCTGGACGTGGTCGATCTCGAGGCGGTCGCCGTCCATCGAGACCTTGAGCGGGCGGCCGTCGACGCTGTGGACCTCCACGCGGGCCGTCGGCTCGTCGTGGGCGATGACGTCGATCTGGCCGCCGACGAGGGCGACCTTGACCGAGCGGACGACGTCGAGGTCGATGACCTTCGTCTCGCCCGCCTGTACGAGCCATTTCTCGAGGGACATGAGCTCCTCCTCCTGCACCGGGGTGCCTTCTGAAACGCGATACATCGCGAGTGGACGACAGTCACGATATATCTCGATCACGCCACTCGGCAATGGGGTTCGGCCGGTTCCCAGCGTCGAGCGGCCGGGACAAGGGGCGGCGCCGTGGCGGGCCGGCGCCGCTGTCGAGGGGGTGAGGGCGCGGCGGGCTCCGTGGTAGACCGGGCGCATGGACCCGATCGCGGCACTCGAGGAGATCGCAGCACTGCTCGAGCGGGAGCGGGCCTCGCGCTACCGGGCGAAGGCGTTCCGCCGCGCGGCCGCGGTGCTGGAGGGGATGGCGCCCGCTGAGCGGGACGACCTCGCCCTCGTGCGACGGGCCTCCGGGATCGGCGACACGACCTTCACCGTGATCGAGCAGGCGCGATCGGGCCGGGTGCCCGACTATCTCGCGGAGCTGCGCGGCTCTGCTCCTCCGCCCGCGAGTGCTCTGCGGGGACGGCTGCGCGGCGACCTCCACAGCCACAGCGAGTGGTCCGACGGGGCGACGCCCGTCCTCGCGATGGCGGACGCCGCCCGCGCGCTCGGCCACGAGTACCTGGCGCTCACCGACCACTCGCCGCGGCTCCGAGTCGCCCACGGTCTCAGCGCGGAGCGGCTGGAGGAGCAGCTGACCCATCTCGCGGGCCTCGACACCGGGACCCTGCGGCTGCTCAGCGGGATCGAGGTGGACGTCCTCGAGGACGGCGCGCTCGACCAGACGGACGAGCTGCTGGACCGTCTCGACGTGGTCGTCGCGAGCGCCCACTCGAAGCTGCGGCTGCCCTCCCGTGAGATGACGGCCCGGCTGGTCGCAGCAGCGTCGGATCCGCGGACCGACGTCCTCGGCCACGTCACCGGGCGGCTGGTGTCGGGCGAGCGCGGCACCCGCCCGCCGTCGACCTTCGACGCGCGGGCCGTCTTCCGGGCGTGCGCCGACCACTCCACCGCCGTCGAGATCAACGCCCGCCCCGAGCGCGAGGACCCGCCTGACGAGCTGATCGCGCTCGCGATGGAGGCGGGCTGCCTGTTCTCGATCGACAGCGATGCGCACGCCCCGGGCCAGCTCGGCCTGCTCGACTACGGAGCGGAGCGGGCGGAGCGGCTCGGCGTCCCGGAGGAGCGGATCGTGACCACCTGGCCGGTCGAGCGGCTCCTGGAGTGGACCCGCGGCTGAGGATCCTCGCGCGTTGCGCAAACGAACTGCGGCCATCACCCCCTTGACAGGAGGCCGTACCGTGGGAGGAGATCCGGCGCAAGTGGCGAAATCCCAGCCGCCCGCGCGGCATGCTCGGTACCGGTCCGCTCCTCCTGGGCCGCTCCAGCGGTCGGGAGTCGCGCTCCGCCGCACTCTCCACTCCGACAGACCAGGTGAACCATGGCCACGCAGACCGCTCTCGACGCCGTGCGCGCCGCTCCCACTCTGCTCGAGGCCGTCCGGATGGCCGACGAGCTGACGGTCGCCGCGGTCAGCGACGGCGGCGGCCGCGCGGTACGGCTGCTCACCCGAGCAGCCCTGGACCCCTCGGACCAGCTCACCGCGATCGCGGCCGTGCACTCGCTCGCGCAGGTCTTCGACGAGGAGGCCGACCTCGCGCTGCTCATGCTGCTCGAGGACGAGCGCCCGTACCTCCGCGAGCACGCCGCCTGGGCCTTCGGCGGGCGCCTGCCCCGCCCGGCCGCGCTCGGGCCGCTGCTGCGCCTGGTCCGCGACGGCGCGTTCTCCGGCATGCTCGCGCAGCGCACCGTCCTGCTCTGGGCCTCCTCGACCCCCGACCTCGTCGCCGTCGCGCTCGAGGGCGCACTGCTCGGCGAGCGCGAGGCGGCGGCTCGGGCACGGCTCGTCGAGACCCTGGGCCTCGTGCCCGGCGCGATCGCCGAGCGCACCCTCCTGCACGTGGCCGCCGATCGCGCGGAGGGGGTGGAGGCGCGGGCCGCCGCGACGGACGCGCTCGGCGAGCGCGGCTCCGACGACGCCGAGCTCCTGCTCACCGGCCTGGCCGAGGAGGCGGCGCCGATCGGGCCCCTCGCCCGGCTCGCCCTGGGCGACCTCGCCCCCGGACCGGCCGTGGAGGCCGGTCCGACGGTCGCGCAGCTCTTCGTCCACGCCGACATCGACGGGACTCTGACCCGGGTGGGAGCCGGAGACAACGGCGGGATCGCGACCCTGCTGGTGCGCCTGGGCGACTCGCTCGTCGAGCAGGAGGGGATCGACCGGGTGCTCACGCTGTCGCGCGGGACTCCGGCCGAGGCCGAGCGCGCGCTCGGCGAGCTGCCCGGCTCCGGCCACGGCTTCGCTCCGGTCCCGTTCGTGGGGCCCCCCGTCGCCATGCCCCAGGCCTGGAGCCGACGCATCGCCGCCGAGCGCGGCATCCGCCGGATCCTGCGCAAGGCCGGCCGGGTCGACGTGCTGCACCTGCGGATGGCGGACGTCGGATCCCTCGCGGCGGCCGCGGTCGCCCGGGAGCTCGAGATCCCTGTCGTGTTCACCCTCGCTCCGGACCCGCACGCCCTGATCGCGGGCCTGGACGCCTCCGGCGCCCTCACCCGCGCGGACTTCGGCGAGCGCGACGCCGCCGAGCACTTCTGGTTCCGCGTGCGACTGGTGCAGCGGCTGGCCGCCGACGCCGCGCACACCGTCCTCTTCCCGCGGGAGGAGCTGGCCGCGACCATCCGCGAGCTGATCGGCGTCGACATCACCGCGCACCCGGAGCGGCACACGATCGTCCCGGAGGGGATCGACGTCGGCCTCGTCGAGCGCGGCGAGGCGGCCGCGCGCGCCTCCGCCGCCGGTGAGCCGGTCGCGCTGGACGAGGGCGGCGACCTGGCCTCGCTCGACCTCCTGCTGGAGGAGCTGCCCGAGCACCGCCGCGGCCTCCCGCTGCTGCTCAGCGTGGGCCGCCTGCACCGGGTGAAGGGGATGGCGGCGCTCGCCGAGGCCTGGGCGTCCGACCCCTCGCTCCGGGAGCGCGCCAACCTGCTCCTGGTCGGCGGAGACCTCGCCGACCCGAGCCCCGACGAGCGCGAGCAGCTCGACCGCATCCGCGCCGTCGCGTCCGACGGTCTGCTCCTGGCCGGCCACCGCCCGAACGGGACCGTGGCCCGCTGGCTCGGCGCGATCCGGCACGGCCGACCGGGGCTCTCGGCTCCGGGAGGCGCGTACGTCTGCGCGAGCGTCAAGGAGGAGTTCGGCATCGCCCTCCTCGAGGCGCTCTCCGCGGGACTGGTCGTCGTCGCTCCGGCGACCGGCGGGCCCGCGACCTACGTCGAGGAGGGGGAGACCGGCTTCCTGGTCGACACCGCCGACCCCGCAGCGCTCGCCGCCGGTGCCGCCGCCGCACTCGATCTCGCAGGAGGCCCTCTCGGCGAGCACGCCGCGGCCCGCGGGCGCGCGATGGTCGCCGAGCGCTACACGGTGCAGGCCATGGCGCACGCCCTCTCGGGCGTCTACGCGCAGGCGACCGCGGACCAGGAGCGTCCCCTCCGCTCGCCGCTCGCGCTGGGGGCCTCGTGACCCTGCTGATCATCAGTCCCGACTACGCGTCGCACCTGCTCCCGCTGGCCACCCTCGGCACGGCGTGGCAGGAGGCGGGCGAGCGCGTCGTCGTGGCGACCGGCGACGCGACGCGCTCCATCGTGGACGGCTTCGGCTTCGAGCACATCGCGCTCCGGCTGGGGCGCGGCTCCAACCCGGGCACGATCCGCGCGGAGGAGCAGGCGCCCGACGAGGGCGCGTCCCTCCGCGGCTTCTTCGACGCCACCCGGCGCGGGATGGTCCCCACCCTCGCCTACCAGGCGCGGGAGCGGCTCACCGACCTGCTCTGGGATCCGGCCGGCGTCGCCGCGCGCCTGCGCGTGATCCTCGACGAGGTGCAGCCCGACGCGATCGTGGTCGACCACCTCGCCTTCACCGCGCGCGTGGCGCTGAAGGCACTGCGCGTGCCCTACGGCGACGTCGTGCTCGGCCACCCCAGCGCGCTCACGGTGCCCGGCGAGGTCTACGGCTTCCCTCCGGTCTGGCCGGACGCCTTCGCACCGGAGCCGGACGACCTCGATGCGCTCCGCGCCCTCTGCGAGCAGGTGCGCGACTCCTTCACCGCCGAGTGGAACGCCGCCCTCGCCACCCTCGACCCCGGAGCGGCGCCCAGCGCCGACGCCTTCGCCGAGAGCGGCGACGTCCTGCTGCTCAACTACCCGGGCGAGCTCCACGACTCGGCCCGCACCGCGCAGCTGCCGCCGCACGCGTTCCTCGGCTCCGCCGTCCGCGAGGAGCCTGACGACGCGGAGGTCGAGGAGTGGCTCGCCGCGTCCGAGGATCCGGTCGTCTACGTGAGCTTCGGCAGCTTCCTCTCGGTGCGCGACGACGTGCTGGCCCGGGTCGTCGAGGCCCTGGCCGGCGTCGAGACCGGGGGCAGGCCCGTCCGGGTGGCTCTCGCCTCCGGCGCGACCGAGCGCTCGGCCCTGGGCGAGGTCCCCGAGGGCTGGCTGGTCCGCGGCTTCCTGCCGCAGGTCGCACTCCTGCGCCGGGCCGCGCTGGCGGTCAGCCACGGCGGCAACAACAGCGTCACGGAGGCGATGACCGCGGGCGTGCCGCTCGTCGTCCTGCCGTTCTCGACGGACCAGTTCGCGGGGGCGGCCGCGCTCGAGGACGCCGGGTTCGCCGCCGTGCTCGACCCCAACGCCGCATCCGCGGGAGAGCTCGCGGAGGCTGCGCGGCGGATGCTCGCACTCGACGCTCCCGCCCGGGAACGGCTGACGGCGCTCGCCGAGGGCCTCGCCCGCGAGACGGGGCCGCAGCGGGCCCTCTCCGCCCTGAGCGGAGCGACCGTCCAGCGCTAGCCTGGGCCGATGGTCGAGCCGACACCCCAGGACGCGCCCCTGCGCGCCGAGCGGGACGCTGGGCGGGCGGAGCCGATGCTGCGCGCTCTCGGCGCGTTCGGGCGCTTCGAGGGGATCGTCCCTCCGCTGTTCGAGGCGGCCGTGCGGATCCTGCACCCCTCCGACGACCCGCCCCGGCGCTGGCGCGAGGTCGCCGAGCGGGAGGGGACGCTCCTGCATCCGCTCGCGCAGTGGTACTCGCTCACCGGCGAGCATCCCGACGAGTACCCGGAGCCCCGCCTCGGAGTGCTCCCGCTCGACGAGCTCGCGGCCGTCGCCGCCGTGCTCGCGGAGCACACGAGCACCCCCGACGACTGCCTCGCCGTGTTCTGGGAGGGGTTCGGCGTGCTGAGCGGCGGGTCGCGGATCCTGATCTCCCGCTCGGACGCCTCGGAGGAGCTGCCCGAGTGGATGAGCGACACCCGGCCGACCGGCTGGGAGCACCCCGAGACCGCCGCCGCGGCGACGGTCGAGCTGCCGGGGCGGGAGGGGCCTCTGCTCTCGCTCGACGTCAGGGTGCTCGAGGACACCGCGTGGGCGCGCGCGGCGGGCTTCGCCGACGCCTCCGGGCTCGTCGTGCAGACTCCGCTCGCGCTCTGGCCGGAGGACCGGGCCTGGTACCTCGCGAGCGAGGTCGATTTCGACTCGACGCTGATCGGCGGCTCGCGCGCCCTCGTCGACGACCTGCTGCGGCTCTCCGCCACCGGACGGATCGAGGCGCTCCTGCTGCCGGAGCAGGTGGACCTCACGAGCACCGGCGACCGGCTCAACCCGAGGCGGCGGTGACGGAGTGAGCGACGAGGACGACGAGCGCTGGCTCGTGGTGAAGGGCCGCCGGTGGCGGCGCACCGATCCCTCGCTGCCGGAGGACGTGGTCGCCGGCCTGACTTCGCACCTCGGGCGAGGGCGCTCGGGGGTGCGCTCCGCCCGGCTGCACGAGGACGCGGAAGCGGAGGCGCTGGCGCGCAGGAGGGTCGGGCTCGCCAAGCACGGGCTGGGCGAGCGCGGACCGGCCTGGTGGGACGAGCCCGAGGCCGATCGGCTCGAGCGCGCCCGCGAGGCGCTGCGGGCGCTCGAGGAGCTCGACGCTCCGGAGGACTGATTCGGCTGCTGCATCCCCCGAGCGTGCTCGTCGGGCCGCTCCGGCGGGACGCGCCCGAACGGATCGGGGGAGAAGGCGGAGAACCGCGGCCTGTGGAGGAGGACCGCCCCGCCGCGGACGTCGCCCGCCCCGCCGCAGGCGTCGCCCGCCGCGGAGACCGCTCGCCGAGGCCGCCCCGCTCCTAGCGGAACCTCACCACGAAGCCGTCCTCCGGCCCGGTCGGGAAGCTCTGCAGGCTCACGCGCAGATCCTGCCCGTCCTCGACGTCGTACGGGTGTCCCGCGACCAGGAGCTCCAGCGCCGCGGACAGCAGGTCGACGGTCGCCGGCTCGCCCGGGCACCGGTGGTCGCCTCCGTAGTGCCCGCCGCCCTGCGCGTTGAAGCCGTCGCGGTCGACCGGCGACCGGAACCGCTCCGGATCGAAGCGTCCCGGAGCCTCCCAGTGCGAGCCGTGGTCCGTCGCGTAGAGGTCGAGCAGCATCCACTGCCCCACGGGGAGGGTCTCGCCGCGGAAGTCCAGCTCCCGTCGGGCCCGTCCTCCGACCATCGGGAAGAACGGGGAGAAGCGCCGCACCTCGTTCGCGAACGCGACGCGCTCCTCCTGGTCGGCGAGCCGCTCCCGCCACTCCGGATGCCCGTGCAGCGCCAGCGCCGCCAGCACCACGAAGCCGCCCACCGCGACCGTGGGCCGCAGCAGGTTGATCAGCTCCACCGCGGCGACCTCGACGGGCAGGAGGCCGCCGTCCTCCTTCTCGTGCGCGATCCGGTGCAGGGGGGTCGGGGAGGGCCCGGCCGTCCGGCTCGCCTCGATCAGGCCCCGCGCCCACCGCTCGGTCGAGCGGCGGCGGAGTCGCGCGGACCAGTTGGGCGGGCCGAAGCGCCCGGCGTTGTCGATCATCGCCCGGAGCTCGTCCGTGCGCCGCAGCACCTCCTCCTCGTCGGCCTCGATGCCGGCCCACGACAGGACCGCGCGGCCCAGGACCTCCGCGGCGACGTCCTGGAGGCGGACCCGCTCGCCGGTCAGCCGGGCGGCGGCCGCCTGCCACTCCCGCGCGAAGGCGGAGACCAGCCTCGACCGCTGCTCGGGCGTCTCCACCAGGTCGAGGAACATCCGCTTCCGCCGCCGGTGCGGCTCGTCCTCGAGGGTCTGCACGCTGCCCTCGTCCTGCAGGAGGTGCAGCACCGAGCCGGGCAGCGCGCCCTCGCGGTCGAAGCGCCCGCCCTCGTAGAAGAATCGCGCCGCCTCGATGCCGCGCGCCACGATCACGGGCCGTCCGAGGATCCGGGTGCGGAACGCGTCCGCGCCCACGTCGTCGAAGCGCCGCGTCCCGAAGAGGTAGCCGTCGGCGAGGACGGCTGCACTGCTGTCGATCGCGGGGAGGGCGGGGATCGAGGGGGCGATCAGCCGGCCGATCCCTCGGTGTCGTCGCCCTCGGCCTGCGAGGGCTTGTCGACGCCCGCGTCGTCGACGTGGTCGTGGTTCTGCGGGTTCTCCTGCGACTGCCCGGTCCGGTCGGTCATGGTGCTCCTCTCGCGTCGGCGCGGTGCGCGCCTCGCGGCCCACGGTAGGAAGAGCGGCGCGGACCCGGGTACCCCGTTGACTCGCGGGGGAGGGGCGGGCAGACTCCGCCGCCGTCAGCGCCTCCGCAGGAGGACCGGCGCGGTCGCCCAGACCACCGCGAGCAGCAGCAGCACGCCTCCGCCCGCCCACAGCCCTGCCGGCCCGCCCAGCACGACGTCGAACACGAAGCCCACGACTCCGACGAACAGCAGCGACCCCGCCGCGAGGCACACCGTGACCACCCGGTTGCCGAACCGCACCAGCTCGGCCTTCCTCCGCCGCTGGAACAGCAGCCGGTGGGCGATGACCGGCGCCAGCGCCAGGATCGTGACGCACGCGGCGAGCAGGACGAGCACGAGGTAGAGCGCCACGTCCGGCGGCGCGAGGTCGGCGAACCGCTGCTGGAAGCACAGCGTCAGGAGGAAGCCGCCCAGGATCTGCGTGCCGGTCTGCACGACCCGCAGCTCCTGCAGGATCTCGTTCCAGTTGCGGTCGGATCTCTCCTCCACCGTCTCGTCGCGGCCGGAGTCGGGGGCGGAGGGGTCGACGGGTCGCTCGCTCATGGAACGAGGGTAGGGCTCAGCCGAGCAGGGACTCCGCCAGCGAGATCGCACCGCGCACTCCGGACTCGTCGCCGAGGGCGGGGCGCACGATGCGGATCCGTCCGCCGCCCGTCCCCGTCGCTCCAGGCGCGCCCATCAGCCGCTCGACCTCGGCCTCGACCGCGGGGACGAGGCCCGGCGTCTTCGACACGCCTCCGCCGACGACCGCGAGCCGCACGCCCGCGACGTAGGCGAGCGTCGTGACGAGCTGTGCGAGGTAGTAGGAGCTGAAGCGGAGGTTCGCGGCCGCCTCCTCCGGGCCGAGGCGGGAGCCGTCGACGCCCCAGCGCGCCGAGATCGCGGGACCGGCGACCAGGCCCTCGAGGCAGTCGCCGTGGAACGGGCAGGTGCCGGCGAAGCCGTCCTCGGGGTGGCGGCGGGGCAGCAGGTGCGCGACCTCGGGCCAGCCGCTGCCGGCGAGGAGCCGTCCGCCCGCGATCACGCCGCCGCCGACTCCGGTGCCGACGGTCAGGTAGACGAAGTCGTCGACTCCGGTTCCGGCGCCCCAGCGGGCCTCGCCCAGGGCGGCTCCGTTGACGTCGGTGACCAGCGCGAGCCGCGCGCCCGGTGCGGCCGCGCCGATCGGGCCGAGGACGTCGGTGCCTTCCCAGCCGAGCTTCGGCGTGGAGGTGAGGTGTCCGTAGGTCGGCGAGCCGGGGTCGATGTCGAGCGGGCCGAAGGAGGCGACGCCGACCGCGGCGACGGTGCCGTCGACTCCGTGGCCGCTGACGAAGCCGGCCAGATCGGCGAGAGTCTCGGCGGGCCCGCGGGTCGGCAGGGTCGTCGTCGCGAGGATCCGCTCGGGATCAGCGGCGTCGGCGACCGCCGCGACGACCTTCGTGCCCCCGGTCTCGATGCCGACGAGGAGGGGACGGTCGGCGGTGGCGCTCATGGATCTCCAGGGCTGCGGTGCGTCTCGGGTCTCAGCAGGCGGACAGCGAGCGCACCTGCGCCGACAGGGTCAGAGGGCTGCCGAGGAGCAGCACCTGATCGAGGTCGTGGCCCTGCATCTTCACACGGGTGCTGCGCGGCAGGCAGGTCGGCTCGCTGAGGTAGAGCGGGGCGCCCTGCTTCGCGGCGACCGGGCCGACGGCCAGCGCGTCGGCGAAGCCGGTGGCCGTGGCGAGGTAGACGGTGTCGCCCAGCTCGGACGGCGGGAAGACGTCGTTGAGGCGTCGGCTGGTGTCGTGGCGGTCGGTCCCGGCGATGCGCGACACGGTGTCGGCGATCTTCGCGGCGCGCAGGTCGGCCTCGACGGCGGTCGAGATCGACGGTGCGCCGCCGAGCAGCTGCACGGTGGAGGGGTCGAGTCCGGCGAGGGTGTCGCGGGTCGGCTGGTCGAGGCGCGAGCGGGCGCCGTCGACGAGGAGGACGGGCTCGGCGCGGCGGCCGGCGATCGGCGCGACCGAGAGGGCGTCCGGGAAGTTGGTGCCGGTCGCGGCGAAGACGTTCTCGTAGCTGCCGTCGGGGAAGGCGTCCTCGACGATCCGGCGCGAGGTGTCGTAGCGGTCGACGCCCTCGATGCGCTCGGTCGGGATCCCGAGGGCCGCCACCTGCTGGAACACCGAGTCGCTCACGGAGAGGGCGCTGCCGACGACGACGATCCGCTGCGGGGCGAGGCGGCGCAGCTCGGCCGCCACGACGGCGGGCAGGACGGTCGGGTCGGTGAGCAGGAGGGCGCCGCCCTGCTTCGCGGCGGCGGGGCCGGCGCTGAGCGCGTCCGGCCAGTTCGCGCCGCTGGCGAGGTAGACGACGGGGGCGCCGTCGGCGAATCCGGAGGCGGTCACCGCGACGGCGGTCGCGTACCGGTCGGTCCCGGCGATGCGGGCGACGTCGGAGGAGTAGGCCGACGGGAAGAAGTCGATCCCGCTGCGGCCGCCCGGCGGCACGGACACGACCGCGCGCTCGTCGAGGCGGGCCAGGCGCGAGAAGTACTGGTCGTCGTAGGCGGGGTACCCCGGCTCCACGAGGCGCAGGAGGTAGTCGCCGGCGGGCAGGGCGAGGTCGCTCGTGTCCCACGCGCGGGCGGCGCCGGGGGCTCCGGTGACGGGGACGGAGTCGAGGAGCGTGTACGTCCCTCCGTCGACCCACCAGGCCTGCACGTCGAAGGAGGGGGAGGAGACGCCCGGGACCGCGTCGGCGGTGATCGATCCGGACAGCTCGGCGGTGCGCAGGAGGGAGATGGCGACGGACTCGTCGGTCCCCCGGGTCGTCCTCGCGGCCTCGGCGATCGGGGTGTCGCCGAACCAGGTCGGGTACCAGTCGTCGCTGCCGATCAGGTTCGCGCGGACGGTGAGGGGCTCGCCGCCGGGAACGGGGAGGGAGAAGTCGGCGCCCGTGTCCGCCTCGGCGACCACGTCGCCCTCGGCGTTCTGGACCTGGACGTAGAAGGACGGGTTCGCGGGGGCGGGGTGCTCCTCATCGGCGTCGCGGAGCGCGATGGTGCCGGAGAGGACGACCTCGGCGGCCGCCTCCTGCGCGGCGCTCGCGCCCGGGAGATCGGGGGCGGCGACGGCCGGACCGGCGGCGAGGCCGGCCAGCAGGAGAGCGGAGACGCCGATCGCGGCGAGGGAGCGTGCGGGCACGGCGGGCCTTTCGGCAGGATCCGCGGGAGGCCGCGGCGGACACGGTGTCTGAATGCTAGCCGCCGCCCGCCTCAGGGCGAGGGCGGGTGTCGGCGGGATGGGCCCCCGTCCGGGGGACGATGGTGGTGGATTCCCGGGGCCGCCGGAGGAGTCCGCGCGAGCAGGCTCCCTCGGCGACCCGGGTCGGATCCCCTACTTGACGACCGCTGCGGTGGCGGCGGAGGTGCGCGTCGCCGTCGTGTAGTCGGCCTTCTTGCCGGTGACGGTCACCGTGATCTTCTTCCCCACCGCGGCGCTGGTCGGCTTGTAGGTGGCGGAGGTCGCCCCGGAGATCGCGGTGCCGTTCGCCTTCCACTGGTAGGTGAGGGCCACCGGCGAGGGACCCCAGGTGCCCGGCTTGGCGGTCAGGGTGGAGCCGACCTTCGCGGTGCCGGTGATCGTCGGGGTCGCGGCGGAGAGGGTGCCCGCCACCACGGCGCTCGTCTTCGCGGAGGTCTTCGTCACGGCGGTGAATCCGGACTTCGACCCTGTGACCGTCACGGTGATCGTCTTGCCGAGAGTGGCGCTGGTCGGCGTGTACGTCGCAGACGTCGCCCCGCTCAGAGCGGTGCCGTTCGCCTTCCACTGGTAGGCGAGGGCGACGGGGGAGGGGCCCCAGGTGCCGGGCTTCGCGGTGAGGGTCGAGCCGACCTTCGCCGTGCCGCTGATGGTCGGCGTCGCAGCGGTGATCGCGCCGCCGGTCACGGCAGCGGTCCCGGAGGAGACGCGTGTCGTCGAGACGTAGCCCGACTTCGAGCCCGTGACGGCGACGGTGATCACCCTGCCCGCGTCGCCCGCGACCGGACGGTACGTGGTGCCGGTCGCCCCGCTGATCGCGGTGCCGTTCGCGCGCCACTGGTAGGCGAGGGCGACAGGGGAGGGGCCCCAGGTGCCGGCGCTCGCCGTGAGCGTCGAGCCGACCGCGGCGGTGCCGGTGATCGTCGGGGTGGCGGCGGTGAGAGCGGTGCCGCCGATGCGCACGACGGTCGATGCCGCCCCGCTCTCGCCTCCGGCGTTGATCGCGGTGACGCTCAGCGTGTAGGTGGCGCCGGCCGCGAGGGCTGTGAAGGTGAAGGACCGGGACGTGGCGGCGACCGTCGTCGACCACGGACCGGCGCCGGCGTTGTCGACGCCGTTGCGCGAGACCCGGTAGCCGGTGATCGCCGGGTTCCCGGGGGAGGCCGGAGGCGACCACGAGATCGTCGCGGATCGCACGGTGTCGTTCGTGGTGCCGGCGACGCGCGTGGGAATTGAGGGGGCGGCGTAGGGGTCGGCAGTGCGCGTGACCGACGCGGTCTCGCCGGCACCGATCTCGTTGATCGCCCTCACGGTGAAGGTGTACGAGGTGTTCGGTCGGAGGTTCGTGAAAGTCTGCGAGCGGCGATCCGCGGAGACGACGGTCGACCAGGGGCCGCTGCCTGAGGCATCGGTGCCGTCGCGGGCCACTCGGTAGCCGGTGACGGGACTGCCGCCGCCGTTGGACGGCTCGCTCCACGACACGGTGATGGAACTGCCCGAGGATTCGGCATGGACCTGTTCCGGTGCCGACGGCATGGAGAAGTCCGTACTGAATCCGGCGCACGTCTTGAGAGAGTCGGTGAAAGTGCGACGGTTCTTGAATCCGTCGCTCGCCGATGCGGACCAGATGCAGAACTGGTAGACCCCGGGTCGGTCCAGAGAAAGAGTCTGAGAAGTGGAATCTGCGGCGTAGACCGCATCGTATCCGGGGTATCCCTCTGGGTCGCCGCTCGGCCCGAAGACGAAGTCGGTGGTTGCGTGGTACTCGTCAAACCCGCACTGCCGTCCATCGAGCGAGGGCGCGTCCCAGCTCGCGGTGGCAAGAGTTGTCGTGGGGTCGACGGTGACAGTGAGGTCCGACGGTCCGGGCGCTCCGGATTGACGGTGGACGTCTGCCGCTGCGACAGGGCTCTGGAAGTCCGAGGGCTCCAATGGAGCGCCCTCGGAGCCGCCGGCGAACGGCGCGGAGAAGTCGGTGACGCTGACGACCTCGACGCCCACGGGATCGGTGGAGTGCGGGATGGAGATCGTCGCCGATGTAGCCCCTCTGACCTCGGTGAGGGCGGTGGTGAACATTTGGTAGAAGTAATACCCCGGATAGAAGTAGTACTTCTCGTACAAATGGATGCGATAGCCCGCGACTGCTTGCTGCGGGGCATTCCAGGAGATCGTGACGGCGTCCGTGCACCCGTTCTGCACCGCGACGACGTTCGTCGGCGCCGCAGGCGATCCCGCGGCCTGGGCCGGGGTCGCGACGAAGAAGGAGAGGAGCAGGGCGAGGAGAAGGGAGACGCTGAGGGTCTTCGTTCGCATGGGGGAGGGCATCCGGATCCGTCGGAGAGAGAAGTCCGACGACTGTCGAGCCGGGGGGATCGTCCCATGTGCTTCTCCGGCTCGCTAAGTCCCCCATTCTGGGCAGAATCTCACGAAGTCCGGGATTGTCATCGGTGCGGTGACCAGAGGATCGGAGAGGCTTTGTCGAAGAAAGGCGTGGTGTGTAGCTCGGGATCATCGGGCTCCGCCGCTCGCCATGACGACCGCGGCACTCCTGTGCGCGAGACCCGCTATGCACGCGCGTTCCGTGCGCGCCACGGCGAGAATCGCACGATCGGCGCGTGCAAGACTGGGCGCGAGCGTGCTCCATCCCGCTGCGTCACGCGCGGGCCACGGAGCCACTGGACCCGGTCCGCTCATCCGCATCCTTTCGCAGGAGGACTCGAATGACCGATACCGCCGTGCTCGCTGAGGCACCCGCCCGAACCCCCGTCGCGAAGACGATCCTGATGTGCCGTCCCGAGCACTTCACCGTCGTCTACCGCATCAATCCGTGGATGGACCCGCAGGTCCCCACCGACACCTCCCTCGCCGTCCGGCAGTGGCAGACCCTCTACGACACCTACGTGGCGCTCGGCTTCACGATCGAGCTGATCGAGCCCGAGGCCGGTCTGCCGGACATGGTCTACGCGGCCAACGGCGGATTCGTGATCGACGGCATCGCCTACGGCGCCTCCTTCACCTACCCCGAGCGCCAGCCCGAGGGCCCCGCGTACATGGACTGGTTCCGCTCGGCCGGCTTCGACGTCCGCGTCCCCGAGGAGGTCAACGAGGGCGAGGGCGACTTCCTCCTCGTCGGCGAGCGCATCCTCGCCGGCACCGGCTTCCGCTCCGCCTCCGACTCGCACGCCGAGGTCGCCCGCGTCTTCGGCCGCGAGGTCGTCACGCTCGAGCTCGTGAACCCGTCGTTCTACCACCTCGACACCGCGATCGCCGTGCTCGACGACACGACCATCGCCTACCTCCCGAGCGCGTTCAGCGAGGAGGGCAACCGCACCCTCCGCGAGCTCTACCCCGACGCGATCCTCGTCTCGGAGGAGGACGCGTCCGTGCTCGGACTGAACTCCTTCTCCGACGGCCTCAACGTCGTGATCGCGTCCCGCGCGACGGGCTTCGAGCGCCAGCTGCGCGAGCGCGGCTACAACCCGATCGGCGTCGACCTGTCCGAGCTGCTGCTCGGCGGCGGCGGCGTGAAGTGCTGCACGCTCGAGCTGCGCCGCTGACCCACTCCCACCGGCCGGCGACCTGAAGCGCCTGCCCACCCTCCACTGTCCACGAGTCGTCGCACTCGACGCCGAGTGCGACGACTCCTGGACGGTCGATCGTCCCCTCAGGAGGAACGACATGAGCATCACCGACACCACCACCGCCCGCTCCGCCGCGCTCATCGCCGCGGAGGAGGAGCACGCCGCCCACAACTACCACCCGCTGCCCGTCGTCGCGGCCACCGGCGAGGGCGCCTGGATCACCGACGTCGAGGGCGTCCGCTACCTCGACTGCCTCGCCGCCTACTCCGCCGTGAACTTCGGCCACTCGCACCCGGTGCTGCTGGAGGCGGCCCGCGAGCAGCTCGGCCGCGTCACCCTCACCAGCCGCGCGTTCCACAACGACCGCCTCGGCCCGTTCGTCACGGCGCTCGCCGCGCTCGCCGGCAAGGACATGGTCCTGCCGATGAACACGGGCGCGGAGGCGGTCGAGTCGGGCATCAAGGTCGCGCGCGCCTGGGGCTACCGGGTCAAGGGCGTCGCCCCGGGCAGGGCGAACATCGTCGTCGCGGCGGGCAACTTCCACGGCCGCACCACCACGATCATCTCGTTCAGCGACGACGCGGAGGCGCGCGACGGCTTCGCTCCGTTCACGCCCGGATTCCGCACGGTCCCGTTCGGCGACGCCGCAGCCCTCGAGGCCGCGATCGACGACGACACCGTCGCCGTGCTGATCGAGCCGATCCAGGGCGAGGCGGGCATCGTCGTGCCGCCGGCCGACTACCTGCCGGCCGTCCGCGAGATCACCGCGCGCCGCAACGTCCTCTTCATCGCCGACGAGATCCAGTCCGGCCTCGGCCGCACCGGCGCCACCTTCGCCTGCGACCTGGTCGGAGTCGTCCCCGACGTCTACCTGCTCGGCAAGGCGCTCGGCGGCGGCATCGTCCCGGTCTCGGCCGTGGTCGCGGACGCCGACGTGCTCGGCGTCCTGCAGCCGGGCCAGCACGGCTCGACCTTCGGCGGCAACCCGCTCGCCGCCGCCGTCGGCCTCGCGGTCGTCGAGATGCTCGCGACGGGCGAGTACCAGGCCCTCGCCCGCGAGCGCGGCGCTCAGCTGCACGCGCGCCTCCAGTCGCTGATCGGCCGGGGAGTGCTCGCCGTCCGCGGCGCCGGTCTCTGGGCCGGCATCGACATCGACCCGCAGCTCGCCTCGGGCCGCGCCGTCTGCGAGGCCCTGATGGCCCGCGGAGTGCTGGCCAAGGACACGCACGGCTCGACGATCCGCCTGGCGCCGCCGCTGGTGGTCACCGCCGCCGAGATCGACTTCGCCGTCGACGAGCTGGAGGCCGTGCTCGAGTCGCTGCGCTGAGGCGCGCCTCCCGCCCGCCGCGAGATGCCACTTCGGTACGCGACACGCCGTAGCGGGCGTACCGAAGTGGCATCTCGCGGCCGGGAGGAGAGTGCCGATGAGACGGCACGTCTCATAGGCGCAGGACGCCGCCACCGCTCTGCGATACTCGCGCGATGAGCACACCTCTCCCGCCGGAGAACACCCCGCCCTCGGCCCCCGACCAGCCCGCCGCGGGCCGACTATGGCGCTCGTGCACCTGCTCCTCCGCCTCCTCGACTCCGGGCCCCGCTGGGGCCGCCACACCATCGGCACGAGCCGGTACGG